>JAPOPM010000096.1 GCA_026712905.1 Deltaproteobacteria bacterium | reverse complement strand
GTTGGGTTTCTTGCCGCGGTTCTTGTTGTTGGTAAGCGCGCAGTAGACCTCCGCCTTTCGCGGATTCGCCGCCACCCATTCGGGACGGTCCATGGTGGTGGCCTTCACCGCGGATGCGGCGATGCGGGTATGACTGCAGACTTCGGCCATGGAGGCCATTCCGGTGGATTCGGGGGTCAGCTCCAACCACTCGCCCCGGCCGCTGTCTGCGAACCTGGCCACGTAGAGCCTGCCGTCCTCCAGCAGATCGGCGTTGTCGCCGCCCTCCACGTAGCGGCCGTCGCTCACGAACTTGTAGAGAAACTCGCCGCGCTCGTCGTCGCCCATGTAGACCACCACCTCCCCGTTGGCGGCCAGCACGACCTCGGCGGTCTCGTGCTTGAAGCGTCCCAGCGCGGTGCGCTTCTTCGGGTTCGACTTCGGGTCCAGGGGATCGATCTCGACGACATACCCCGCGCGGTTCGGCTCGTTGGGGTGCCTGGCGATGTCGAAGCGTTCGTCCGTCATCGCCCATCCGTACTTGTCGGTGGCGTTAACGCCATAGCGCTTGAAATCGGGGCTGATCTTCACGCCGGGGTCGCTCCTGGAGAAATACTCGTGGAAGTTCTCCTCGTAGCTCAGGTAGGTGCCGCAGGGGGTGCGGCCGTTGCCGCAGTTGTTCCAGGTGCCGAGGCTGAGCGCGCCGGCCGGGTCGGCCGCCGTCATGAGCAGCTCGTAACCGCGGGCCGGGCCAGTGATCTCCATGGGCGTGTCAGCGGTGACCCTCCGGTTGTAGGGCGAGTCCTTGACGATGGACCACGCGCCGTTCTTCCGGGCGATCTCCACCACCGACACGCCGTGCGCGGCCTTGCTCTTTCGCACATCGTCCGCGTTGCGGGGCGTCTTGCTGCCGCCCGCGAAGACGATGCCCAGGTTCACGTACTCGTTGTTGACCGCGAGGATATTCCGGCCGCGGTGGTTGAAGAGCGCCATGCCGTCGTTGTTGTCGCCGAAGGCCAGCTCCTGGCTGGCGCCGGTGCCGCGGGTCTGTTGATCGAACGCGGGGCCGCGAGACCACATCGGATCGCCCCACTTGGCTACCGGGTGCCACCTGTAGCTCTTGGGAACGGTGACGGTGTCGAGGGTGTTGGCCGCCACCGCCTCGAAGCCGAAGCGGTTAGGGTTGGCCAGAGCGGCGAGGGGCTCCAGCACCCCGGTACCCATCACGAACGCGGAGGCTGCGAAGGCAGCGCTGCCGTTCAGGAACCCGCGCCGGGAAATGGCTTTGGGAGCCAGCTTCCCGAAGCCCGTCTCGACCTGTGGCGAATCGCGAACCGGGTCGAACTCGTCAGTTGGCGTCCCGTCTCTGGCGGCGGCGATAGTCGTGTCTGACATCTCTCCTCCGTCGTGGTGCAGCTCCGGCCCATGACAACGCGCAAGCGAAGCGCGATCGGCATCGATCCCAACCCTGTCACGCTACCGACTGTCTTGGAGTGACGCGTTCGGCGATCTCGCGGCCTGCCTCGATCTCGGCCCGGCGAAGCTCCCAGGTCTTTTGCAGGTTCATCCACAGTTGCGGCGTCGTCCCGAAATACCGCGCCAGACGCAGCGCCGTGTCCGCGCTGACGCCCCGCTGTCCGTTCAGGATCATGGTCACGCGGTTCACCGGCACTCCCAGCGCGTCCGCCAGCGCGTTGGCCCGCAAGCCGAGCGCGTCGAGTTCGTCGCGCAGTATCTCGCCGGGATGCACCGGCCTCATTCCGTTCCTGGCGTTCATGTTCGACCCCCCATTTCAGTGATAGTCCACTATCTCCACCTCGCACGGTCCGTCATCGGTCCAGAGAAAGCAGATTCGCCACTGATCGTTGATCCGAATGCTGTGCTGTCCAGCGCGGTCACCGCGCAGCGCCTCAAGCCGGTTGCCCGGCAACGCGGAAAGGTCTCGCAACGTCTCCACGCTGTCCAGCAAGACCAGGCGGCGCGCCGCCTGATAGGAGAACCCCTGAAACGCTGCGACGCGATGCCCTTCGAAGAAGCACTGCGTCTCCCGGTTCCTGAAACTCCGGATCATGTGCGCCACACTCTAAGCTATTTTACGTTCTCCGTAAACCCATATCGAGGATCGCCACCGTGACCACGGCTGGTGTCGCCGTGGTCGCTCGATTCCCGCAGGAACATGTTTCCGCCGAGCGGCAGCGCCGGTCGCGCCGCGTGGCCGTTGGGAGTTGTTTCCGCGAGTGCGCGGCGGGCGTTGCGCACTCGCCCGAACGCCTGGACGCGGACGCGCCCGTGACCGCCGCCGCTTCCGCCAACCGGGCGTCGCTACGTTTCGGCGACGCCCGTGTCTGTCCTCGAAGACATCCTGCACCTCGACTCCGACAAGAGCGTGCCGGGCATGCTGCGCAACTGCCCGCACCGCTCTGTTCACTGGCGACTTGTGGAATGTCCGGCACATCTGCACCACCGCCGACAGTAATGATCGGGTGGGTGTCGCGGCGCGTGTTGGCCCGCCGGGCATCGCCTTGTCGGTTCCTGTTTCCTTGACGCCGGTCAAGACCCACGATGGTCGCGGAAGTGTTCCAGCCAGTGCGCAGCGAAGCCGGCGCTCAAACGCCACCCGGTGTCTGCCGAGTTCCCGGTGGTCGTGTTCCTCGCCGGGGGAAACAGGACACGGTTCTGTCGGGCTTGAGCCGCAGCGCCGTCGGCAACGAGCTTGTCGAGGTTGTGGACGGTGCTGCCTTGGCGCCTGTCGCGGCCGCCAATCCCCAGGCTGTCATGATGCCCGGCGCCATATAGTCCCGAATGCCTTGAGTCCGCTTCGCCGCCAGCGCAACCGCCGGCCATGGCCCGATCCGGGTTGCTGTAAGTGGATTGTAAGCGGCGGTAATCCGATTGTAGTATTTCCGCAATACGGTGTATGACGAAAAAACTGCCGATAAAACAGGCATGTACGGGATGTCGTAATACGCCGTGATTCTCCAGGGAACCGCCCCGGTTCTCTGGAGCGTCGCACCCGGTTCCCTAGGGAATCTTCGCTGCCAGACCTGCGCTCGCGACGACACCGCTGCACATGCCCGGAGACCGCGCGTGATCCACGGCTTCGACCCTTGTATGCTCCGACCTCCCTCTCCCGCTCAAGCGCCGTTCGGGCTAACCCGTTGATATTGAGCGTCTTTTGTCTCCCCTCATCGATCTCCCGCAATGCGGCTCCATCTCTACGGCGGAGCCGTTATTCCTTCACACCCGACGCAGCGTGCTGCCTGACGAG
>JAPOPM010000095.1 GCA_026712905.1 Deltaproteobacteria bacterium | reverse complement strand
TGGGCCGCTGGGCCGCTGGGCCGCTGGGCCGCTGGGCCGCTGGGAGTGTAGGGGCCTGACACGACCGTGTCAAGCTCAGGGGCATCGACGGGGCAAGAGCGCCCGGGCCTGAGGGCGGAACCGCCTCAGGAGCCGTTCCCGATACCCGGTCCGCGCCGGCGGACCGCACGCTTCTTCCAGAAACTCCAGTCATAGCGCCCTCCCGGACGGTCGGAGTGGGACACGGACGTTGGCTTGTTCCTCGTTGCGTTCTCGAACCGGTCCCCCGAAAGCATAAGCAATGTACCGTCGCTCTTATAACATGACAGTGCATATTAACCGTGTTAATAATGATGAATTGCATACTATTCACGTGTTCGCCTCGGCTGTGACACTGTGACAAAATCGCCAAATCGGCGTTCCAAGGGGCGGCGGCACGGCAGGTGGTTTCGCGCGCCGTTCTGCACGAGGCAGTAGACGGCGCCCGGGCCCTCGCCGGGGCCGGCTGCGGCGTCATTGCCACCGTTGACGAGCCGGGGCGGCACCAGGACTTCGCCGCCTCCGGCTTCACTGAGGAAGAATTGCTGCAATTGGCCAGGGTCCGGTCCGTTCCGCGGACGGCACGGTGGAGTCGGCGGTGGTGACCTTACAGGACCTTGCGCTGCTGGAGGAACTGGCGCGGCTGAACATCGTGAGTCACGCGTGGCCCGCTACCTGCCGGCCCCGGACCGCTGGCGCGGCAAGGTGTTCGGCGGCAACCGGGCGGCAATTCCCGAGGGAAAACCGCTGGCGCGGTTGACCTACAACCCGCGCTTCCGGGAACCGCTCGATCGGATCGACGAGTTCATCGCCCGCGAACTCGTTCCGAGCTTCGCGCCGCCGAGGCCGGGTGAGACCCGATCGAGACGGCCCGGGGATGCCACCGTCGAGGTGACGACGCCTTGATCGAATCCCGCGCCAGGTGCGCGTACCGCGACGTCGTGTCGATCTTGTTGTGGCCCAGAAGCTTCCCGATCATCGACAGGCTCTCACCCAAGGCCAAAGCCCTGCTGGCAAAGCTGTGCCGCAGGGTCGTGAAGCCGCACCTCCGGAAGCTCCGCCTCCTCACGCACACGCTCCCAGTAGTGGTTCAGGTCCGACAGATGACGGCCCCGCTTCGTGCCCGGGATCACCCACGGATTGCCCCCGATCCGTGGCAACTCCCCGAACACCCGCGCCGCCGCGGGCGACAGCGGAACCAGCCGCGCCCCGCTCTTCGAGTCCCGCAGCCGAAGCTCCCCGGCCTCCAGGTCCACCTCGCTCCATTGAAGCTCCACGATCTCGTTCCGCCGGCACCCCGTCAGCATCAGCAGACGAATCGCCGCCGCAGGGTACACCGGCAACCGCCCCTCCGCCTCCATCCCGCTCAACACCTCCCCCAATCGCCGAAACTCCGCGTCCGTCAGAAACCGCTCGCGTTTCCGCTCCCGGTACTTCCGCACGAACCTGCACGGATTGCCCCCCGTCCGAAGCTTCCACTCCTCCGCCAGATTGAACAGCTTCATCCCGATCTCCAGCGCGCGGTTCGCCTGATACGGAATCTCCCGAAGCTCCAGGTGCAGCTCCGCCATGTGCTCCCGCTCCACTTCCTCCACCGCCATTTGCCCGTACGCCGGCACGATGAAACGCTCCACCACGCTCCGGTACATCTTCTGCGTGCTCCCCTTGCACCGAACCTCCACGTGCTCCTTCAGATACCGCGCCGCAAGCCCCGCCACCGTCCCCGGAGCCTTCTCCACAGGTTCCCGCCCGCTCTTCATCCGCGAGATCGCCAGCGCCGCCTCCCGCCGCACCCCGTCCGCCGTCAGAACCCCGTGCCGCCCCAGCGTCACACGCCGCGACTTCCCCCGGTGACGCGTCTGCACCACGTACACCTTCGACCCCGACGGGTATACCCTTACCCCGAACCCCCGAAGCTCGCGGTCCCGGAAGATAGTGTCCTTCTCCACCTTGAGCGGCTCGAAGGTCTGTAGCACCTGGTCCCGATCCATGCCGCGAACATGCCTGCGCCCGCGGATCAAGGCTCCATGTTGCCCGGTTCTACGGGCGGGAGTAGTGTTTCCGATACGGAGGCGCCCGGATATCGCCCCACCTGACACATGGATGCTTCGCTCCGGCCCTTCCCGGTGATCCGCCGGCCGCCGCCACGGAAGAGACTGCCATGGCCGGACGCAGCGTCTGTCCCGTGAACGAGACCGGCATCAACCGATATCCCAACGCGCCGGCACCGCTGCCCGCATGACGCTCACTGTGCAGGTTTCGGACGGCGCCGAACCTGGCGAACGTCAAACGACTGCACGGAAAATCCGCCAGCCGGCCGACCGTTGCGGTCGAGTCGCCTGCCGTGCTCTGTTTGCCTGGAAAGACCCTGGCGCCGAGGAGCAACGCATCATGACCGACAACACGACCCCCAGC
>JAPOPM010000094.1 GCA_026712905.1 Deltaproteobacteria bacterium | reverse complement strand
GAAATCCAAACCGGACAACGGGATCGTCTTCTTCAAGGACACCCATGATCTCACCCGGCTCGACGAAGCCACCATCGCCAACCTCGGAATCGGGCGCAAGTTCCAGAAGCCCACGGTCTTCGACAACCTGACCGTGGCCGAGAACCTGGAGCTCGCCCGCAAGGCCCGTCGCGGCATCCTGCGCATGCTGCTCGCGCCGGCGTCGGCGCCGCCGTCGGAGTTGATGGAAGCCGCGGTGGAAACCATCGGGCTGGCCGGGCGCCGCGAGACCGTGGCCGGGACCCTCAGCCACGGGCAGAAACAGTGGCTCGAGATCGGCATGCTGCTGGTCCAGGACCAGGAGCTGCTGCTCCTGGACGAACCCGTGGCCGGCATGACCGACAGCGAACGGGAGCAGACCGCCGCGCTCATCCGCGGCATCGCCGGCGAGCGCACCGTCGTGGTGGTGGAGCACGACATGCAGTTCGTGCGCTCGCTGGAGGGCCGCGTCACCGTGCTGCACGAAGGACGCATGCTCATGGAAGGCTCCATGGACGCCGTGGAGAGCAACGCCACGGTGGCGGACGTGTACCTGGGTCGCTGACCCGGGCGCCCGCGATGACGGAAGATTCCCATGCTGCAGGTTGACGACATCCACCTCCAATACGGCGCCAGCCGCGTGCTGCGCGGCGTGACCCTGTCCGTGGACAAGGGCCAGGTGACCTGCGTGCTGGGGCGGAACGGCGTCGGCAAGACATCGCTGCTGCGCGCGATCCTGGGGTTGCGGCCGGTGCGGAAAGGCCGCATCCGCTGGGAAGGAGACGACATTACCGGCCTTCCCGCCCACCGGCGCGCGCGGCTGGGCTTCGGCAACGTACCCCAGGGACGAGAGATCTTCCCGCGGCTGACGGTGGAGGAGAACCTGCGCACCGGTTTCCCGGCCCTGCCCAGGTCCCTGCGCACCATTCCCGACCAGGTCTTTCAACTGTTCCCGGTGCTCAAGGACATGCTGCACCGCCGGGGCGGCGACCTCTCCGGCGGCCAGCAGCAGCAGCTCGCCATCGCGCGGGCGCTGGTGCTCCGGCCCAAGCTGCTGATCCTCGACGAGCCCACCGAAGGCATTCAGCCTTCCATCATCAAGGACATCAAGCAGGTCATCCACGGGCTCGCCCGGGAAGGGCGCATGGCGATCCTGCTGGTGGAGCAATATTTCGACTTCGCCCACGAGCTGGCGGACAAGCTCGTGGTCATGGACCGCGGCGAGAGCGTTCTCGCCGGCGACAAGGGGGACCTCCTTGAGCGCGACGTGCGCAAGCACCTTACCGTCTGACGGCGCGCACGCGCGGCTGCCGCGCGGCGACGGCCGCGCGGAGATCGTCTTCGGCCCGGTCCACGGAGCGACCCGGCTTCGGCACCTGTACCAGAGGAACCCCTGCCGGGTCTTCTTCCCGGGCACCACCGACCTCGCGACCGCGGTGGTTCTGACCACCTCCGGAGGACTCACCGGCGGGGACCGGATCGAGTTGGACCTCGCGGTCCGCAAGGAGGCGCGGGCCGTGATAACGACGCAGGCCGCCGAGAAAATCTACCGCTCCGCGGGCGAACCCTGCAACGTCGATGTGCGCATCACGGCCGGGAAGAAGACCTGGATGGAATGGATGCCGCAGGAAACCATCCTGTTCGACGGCGCCCGGCTGCGCCGCGCCACCACCGTCCGCGCCACGGACGGCGCCCGCATCATGGCCGGCGAGATCCTCGTGTTCGGCCGCCTGGCCCGCG
>JAPOPM010000093.1 GCA_026712905.1 Deltaproteobacteria bacterium | reverse complement strand
TTCCTGCCCCGCATGCCGGCGTTAAAGACCTTTTCGCCCGCGCCGGTTCCGTTGTCGCTGGTGAAGATAAGGATCGTGTTGTGGGCCAGGCCCTCTCGCGCTAGGAAGGCCCGCAAACGGCCGACGTTGTGGTCGATGTTGGCGATCATGCCGAAAAAGTGCCCCACGCGGGTGCCGAATCGCTCCTCGTAGGGTGCGGCGAACTCTGGCGGCGAGTGCATAGGCCAGTGCGGGGCGTTCGTCGAAATATAGGCCAGAAACGGCCTGCCTGCCTCCTTCTGAGCCTTGATGAAACGCCGAGCGTAGTCAAACCAGACGTCCGTGCAGTAGCCCGTGACCGGTTCCGGCACCGAGTTGTGGAAGTACGTGCCGTCGAAGTAGGAGTTATCCCAGAAGTCAGGCGTCTGGCCCACGCCGCCGCCACCGTGGCGCATCACCTCGCTGAAACCGCGATCCTCTGGCCGGAAGGGGTAGTTGTCGCCCATGTGCCACTTGCCGAACATACCCGTGGCGTAGCCGGCGTCGTGAAAGATCCGCCCAATCGTGACCTCGCCTTCCAGTAGCAGGGAGCGGCCGCCGCTTGTGTGCCACACCCCCGTGCGGTTGGTCCAATGGCCCGTAACCAGCGCAGCGCGGGTAGGCGAGCAGGTAGGGGCGACATGGTAGTCGACCAAGCGCACCGACTCGTCGTAGAGTCGGTCGAGGTTCGGGGTCTTCAACACCGGATTGCCGTGGCAACTCAGGTCACCGTAGCCTTGATCGTCGGTGATGACTAGCACCACGTTGGGTGGCTCGTCGTCGGCCACGGAGCGACCTGCCACCAAGGCGGCCACGACCGCGATGACCGCGAGGGGAGTCTTCGTGCGCTTGATCACGGTCGATCTCTTGTTGCCACAGCGCTTAGTGCCTCGGCGACGAGGTACTATATACTACCAAGAGCCCTGCAGCACAAAGGCTTGCAGGTGGAAGCAGTATGGGCAGAAACCTTGGCGTTTTCGCGGCTCTGACCATGAGCTTGGCGCTCGGTAGCCAGTCCTTTGCGAGCAGTGCGGCGGAACCTGCGGGATGCACTTACGAAGTCAGCCCGAAGAACCCGCCGAACGATGGGATCCTCTTTGTTGATCACTCCCGGACGGGAAGAAGCGGGCACCTCGGGCACGCGCTGGTCGAGTATCAGGACGGCAAGATCCTCGCCTTCTATCCGAACTGCTCCGACGACAGCGGCGGGCACTCCGCTGTGGGATGGATGGAGTACAAGCGCTCTGAAGACGGCGGTGAGACGTGGGGCGGTCGGAACATCGTTGCCTATTCGAAGAACCTGCTGGACGCAGGGCAGGCGGGAGGTGCGAGCGCCAAGCAACTTGCTGCCTTCGCCGAGAAGTCCGTCCTGACCGACAAGGGTGAGATAGTCCTCTTCTTCCTGGTGTGCGACATCTCGACCAGCAAGGTGTGGTCGCACTTTCAGACGCCGACGTATGTCATTAGCGCCGATGGGGGCCGCACGTGGAGCGAGGCGGCGGAACTGGGCGACAAGCGGGGCAGGGTCTACGATGCACGGAACCACAACGGCGAGATCCTCGCGCTTCACTTCGCGAACGACAACACGATTAGTTTCCTAGGCAACCAGAAGCAACACGTTTATGAGCTGTACGCAAGCGGCGATGGCGGCCGCACCTTCACCAAACGGAGCGAGCTTCCGTTCGACACCTCCGGGAAATCGTACGGGACCATGGGGATGCTGGACTCCGGAAGCATCGCCGTCTACATCTACAACAGGAACGATGAGCAAGCGCTCGACTACGTGGTAAGCGACGATGGCGGACGCACATGGTCTGCAGCGAAGACCGCGCGGTTTCGGAAGAAGATCCGAAATCCTCAGATGGTCTCGTTGAACGGCTGCTACTTCATGCATGGACGGAGCGGGAGTTTCGGCGAGGAAAAAGGTCACATGGTGCTGTATTCTTCGCGAGACGGCCTCGTTTGGGATGACGGCGTGTATCTGAGGAGGCGCGAGGCAGGCTTGGGAGCGTACTCGAACAGCATCGTGGTCGGTTCGTCGAAGTCGTACAGTCGGAAACGCCTGCTGATACAGGCGTCGCACGCGTACGAAAGAAACAAGACCAACGTGCTGCACTGGTGGTTGGAAGCGAGAACCGGGCAGGGACACTGAACAACGCGCTTCCGCGGATCAGCCGTGCAGGCCGTCAGATAGACGATCGGTCCGGCCTGACCGAGAGCTCTGTATCGACGCCGCCTTATTGTCCCGGGCGGCTCCAAGTAGTTCCCGGTGCGAACGGGTAAGAGCGCTTGGCCCGCACCGCTCGACCAGGCCTGGCACTGTCAAGCAGTTGGCCGTCGACCAAGACGGGCGTGCCGTTCACGATAACGTGCCGGATGCCCTCCGGGCTCCGTGCCGGATCTGCATAGGTTCCGCGATCGATGACAGTCTGCGGATCGAACACCACGATGTCGGCGTCTGCCCCCGCTCGGATGCGGCCCTTGTTCCGCATTTCGGGGAGACGCTTCTCCAAGCGCTTTGCCGGCATCACGGTCATCTTGCGCAAG
>JAPOPM010000092.1 GCA_026712905.1 Deltaproteobacteria bacterium | reverse complement strand
GGTGGAGGACAGTTTCACCGTCAGGGTGAAGGCCGCGCCGGTGGTGGCCTCGGCCATCAGCGACGTATCGGGCCTGGAGGAAGGAGCCACGCGGGACGTGTCCCTGTCGGGCGTATTCAGCGACGCCGACGGCGACAGCCTGACCATCACCGCCGCGTCCTCGGACGAGGGCAAAGCCACCGTGTCCGTGTCCGCCGACCGGTCCGCGCTCACGGTGTCCGGTGTGTCCGAGGGAACGGCGACCATCACGGTTGCGGCCCAGGACGCCGACGGCAACACCGTCAGTGACGCCTTTGACGTAACGGTCGTCAAAGCCCCGGAGCCCGAGCCCGAGCCGGTGGAACTGCCCGGCCCGGTGTTGGGCCTGGAGCTGACGGCGACCCACGACAGCGTGAGCGTCAGCTGGAGCGCCCCGGAGAGCGGGGATGCGCCGGACGGCTACATCGTGAACATCAAGCGCCAGGGAGGCGGCGACGGCGAGACCCGCCGCCCCGGGGCCAACAAGCCGTCCCTCACCTTCCGGGGTCTGAAAAGCGGCTCCACCTACGAGGTGTGGGTTCGGGCGCAGAACGAAGCTGGCAAGGGGGAGCGCACCCGCGCCAGCATCACCCTGCCGGCGGTGCTGCCCGGCCCGGTGACGGGCTTGGAGCTGACGGCCGCGGCGGACACCGTGACGGTGATCTGGAACGCCCCGGAGACCGGCGGCGCGCCGGACGGGTACATCGTGCACATCAGGCCGGAGGGCGGCGCTGAGGGTAGCGGGAGGACCAAGACGCCCAGGGCGAAGAAGACGAAGGTCAGCTTTGAGAACCTGGAGTCCGGCCAAACCTACAAAGTGTGGGTGCGGGCCGAGAACGCGGCCGGCAAGGGCGAGCGGGTCCACGCCAGCATCACCCTGCCGGAGGCGGAAGCCCCGCCGGAGGAGGGAGACGGGCAGACGGGTCAATGATCCCCTCTGGCGGGTCCAGCAGAAGGGGGGCGTCCGGCTGCGGCTGGGCGCCCCCCTTGGCGTGCCGGCGCTGGCTTGGGCCGGCGCGAGGCTCAGCAGCCGCTGCGCCGCGCGTTGACCCGGCCCTGGGTCAGGAAGGTGATACGATAAACAACACATAAAAAGAGCCTAATGGTGACGCACATGATACGGACGATGCGGTAACATATTGGCAGCCCCCAGCTCGCGCAGTTCCTGCTGTCCGGGGCAGCCGGGTCTGCCGGTTGGGGAGAGCATTCCGCCGCCGGGGTTGGCGCCGTCGCACTGACCCGCCAGGACCGGAGAGATACCACAAGGAGACAGCGTAGCCATGTTCGATGTCAGCAGCGAGATCAGGAACGCGGGCCGCCAGTTGAGGGCTGCCATGCCGGTTACCCCCCCCCCCCGAATAAATGTTCTAGTCCCGCAGGCCGGCCCCCACCCTCTGAACATCCGCGGAGGGCCGGCATGAAGCGCGCCTCTCTTTTCCGCCGCGCCCCGCTGCTGCTGCCGCTGCTGGCGGTCCTTGCAATGCTCCTGGGCCCCATGGCGCCCCTCGCCCCGCCGCCCGTCTCCGCAAGCCACGAGGCGGAGCAGACCGTCTGGTCCGCGACGCTGACGGTGGCGGACCTCACTCCGGCCGGCTCTAACTCAATCGGTTGCACCAGCCAAGGTACCAGCGGTGGTGAGGCCTATGCCTGCTCGAATACGAGCGTACTCTCGGACGATGACTTCACGTTTCGGGGAGCGGACTATGGCCTGCACTCAGTCGGCTTTTCTGAAAATAAATTCTTTACTTTTGCCTTCACAGGGACCCCGAAAAAGAACCTGGAGTCCCTTACCCTGCACATCGGCAGCGAGCGATTTCCCATGGCCGGCAGCGATCTTCTTTCGGTTGTTGGGTCCTTCACTACCGATTACGCTATTCCGGTCCCGTCCGTAGGCGACACGGTGAACCTGAAACTGACCGTATCCCACGCCGCCGACCTGGACCCGGACTTCGGCATCGGGGGCAAGGTCACGACGCCCTTCAACACCAAGGCCAGCGAGATCCACGCGGTGGCGAAGCAGTCCGACGGCAAGATTGTGGCCGTCGGCTGGGTGCAGAACGCCAACAAGGACTTCGCGCTGGCGCGCTACAACCCCGACGGCTCGCTGGACACCTCCTTCGGAACCGGCGGCCGGGTGACCACCGACTTCGGCTCCACCGACGAGGCGCGGGCGGTGGCGCTCCAGTCCGACGGCAAGATTGTCGTGGCCGGCTCCGCCTACATCAGCGGCGGGAGGGACTTCGCTGCGGCGCGCTACAACACCGACGGCTCGCTGGACACCGGCTTCGGAACCATTGATGGAGTAAACAGGACCGGCAAGCTGACGACCAACTTTGGCGCCAACGACGGGGCGTGGGCGGTGGCGATCCAGTCCGACGGCAAGATAGTGCTGGCCGGGGAGGCGGGCTACAGCTTCGGCGTGGC
>JAPOPM010000091.1 GCA_026712905.1 Deltaproteobacteria bacterium | reverse complement strand
GCGAAACGGCAAACCGAAGATATAGATGAATCTTTCGTTGGAGCTTGCACCGATGTTGGTGTCTGGCGCCACCGCGACGCCCATGTGCATGTTCCACCGTCGGCGCGCCCGTATTTGCGACAGGAAGCGCTGGACGTTGGCGACCACGGGTGCCGGGGGGTTGCCCGCCAGCACGCGCTCGAAGTGCCGCCTCGCCAAGCCGTCCTGGCCCGTGAAAAAGAAGGTCCGGGCTAGTTCCAGACGCACGCGCACCAGCCCGGGACGGTCGATGAGGATTTTGCGGAAGGCGGCAATCGCATCGTCCAGCAGCGTCTCCCGCTCCTCATCGGCCAGGCCGGGTTGCCGCGATGCCTGGACCGCGGCCACGCCGAAGAGGAAAAGCGTGTTCGTCTCGACTACGTCATTCTCCAGCAGCGGCCGCAGAACAGCCAGTGCCTCCTTGAAGCGACCGGCATCAATCAGTGTCTTCGCCGCCGTCGCGCCTGTCAGCTCTTCAGCGGCGCTCCCATCCTGAAGGACAACGAGCGCGAGCAACAAACAGGCGCTGATGGCGAGGGCACGCCACAGCCGGGTGAGGATCATCGCGTTCCTCTGGCTGAGGGAGACGAAGACGGTGGCTCGTTCCACGCCGCCCTCTGCAAGAAATCGGATACTCGAGCCTCCACCCGGGCGGTCGTAACGTCCATCTTGGCATGCTTGACCGCCTGGATCTCACCCGCGGCCGGTTCGCGGCTGCATGCCGCGATCCGGCTCTTCAGCTTCGTATTCTTCATGATCGGAGACTCTCCTGTTGTTCGACGAGGCCTCAGCCGAAGCCTCGCTGGTGAAACAGTACAGCCGTCAACGTCCGCGTGGCGACTCCGAGTTCGACGAACTATAGCAGTTCACCGCGGCAGCGCCAAGTTGTCTACTCACTACCCAGCGTTGCGTTATGCAAATCAGTTGACTAGTCACGCGGCCACGTTCGCGACGGCATCCAAAGATGCCGCGGCGAGTGATTTGCGCATCAGGATGCCGACGAAGATTTCGATCCGGTTGAGCCAACTAGCGTCTATCGGTGTGCAGAACAGGTGCAATCGCCTCTGCTGCTGGACCCATGCGGGGTCTAATTTGCGGAAGGAACCGCCGCACATTGGCCAACACCGCTGGCGGCGGTTCGCCCGACAGGACACGCTCGAAGGGTTCCCGCGACGCTCCGTCCTGCGGTTGGTAGAAGAAGGACGGGGCCTGTTCCAGCCGGATGCGCACCAGACAGGGTTCGTTCACCAGAAGGCCCGGAGCGCGGCGACGGCCTCGACGGCCGCGAGGCCCAGCAGGAACACAGGTGTTCCTGTCGCCGGGGCGCTATCCCCGAAGACAAGGGGGTTCGGCGCTTCCTACTTCTTGTGCGCGCCGAACGCGCCCACGTAGCTCTCGGTCATCGTGTCGTCGCCGGTTCCCGTCTCGCGGGTCACGCCGAACGTGCCCACCACGGACATCGGGTGCTCGGTGGCTTCCTCGCCGTCGCCGAAGAAGCCGCCGCTCCAGGTACCGTTGAAATCGCGTGTCGCCTGACCCACCGCCTACTGCATGCCCCATCACGGCATTGCCGTCGAAGGTGTCCGCGCCGGTCGCAATGCTGGCGGTCTAATTCGCGGCCATCGCCTTGTCGCGTTCGGCCTCCGCCTCATCTGAGGTCATCGCCGCCAACGCAGCCATGTAGGCGGCAGCGGCGGCTTCAGCGGCCGTCTTCGCCGCATCGCGCGCGGCTTCCGCCTCGTCCGCCGCCATCTCCGCAACGTCCGCGTACGTATCGGCGTTCACGTAGTCCGTGCGGGCGCGCATGGCCTTGTTTGCAGCCGCCCGCGCGGCGGTCGCCCGCTCCCTCGCCATGGCGGCCTTGCCCATCGCCGACTCGTAATGGCCTTGCGCCTCCTCCTTGTAACTCTTCGCGGCGTCCGGCGCCGCAACTCCTGCGCGTCCGCGAGCATCGTTTCCGCTTCCGTCTTCTTGTCCTCCGCGGTCCGCTGCTCGACCATCGTGTCGGCGGACATTCCGTCATCCTGCGCCCTCATGGACGCCTCCTCGGCCGCTCTCGCTGCCGCTTCCGCCCCATCGGCCGCCATCGCCGTATCGGAACTGGCACCCAAGAGTTCCGCGACTTTATCCGACGCCGCACGCGCGCTGGTGGCCGCCGTCCGCGCCGCAACAGCCGTCAGTCCGCAAGAGCATCGACCGTCTGGTCAATGCCCATCAGGAGGAGTTGGTCACCATCGACGAGTTGCGCGACAGAACGCCCGAGCTTCGCCGTCAGGAGCAGGCGCTGTATCGGGAACTGCAATCCGCTGTGGATCGGGCCAAGGACCGGGAGATCTACCTGCGGCTTGCTCAGACCCTGACCGGCTTTCTGGAGCGGCTGCGCTTGTCCGCCGAAACCCTCGACATCGCGGAACGCCAACGCATCGTCCAACTCCTCGTGAAGGAGGTGTTGGTCAGCGAGGAAAAATCACTATCCGCCATTCAATCTCCATCTGGGGCTCGCCTGGTGGCGGTCCAGACCCGTCGAAACCCGGCGCCGACAGCACCGAAGGCGAACGTTGCCTTTTGCGTTCAGGGCGTCCGCACGCCCCCTTGGGGAGTGCCAGCGACCGGCTTGTGCACAGTGCCCTCTTCGAGCACCCCCGCTTTCAGCCATTTGTCGATCATGCGCCTTACGACGCCGTCCTTGATCCGCAGGTCGAGGAATGACCGCAGGTGGGCGTGCGGGATCGAGTCGAAGTACGCCTTGAGGTCCGCGTCGATCACCCACCGTTGGCGCTGCTCGATGATGCCGTTCCGCAGTGCGTTCAGGGCATCATGAGCCGACCGCCCGGGCCGGAAGCCGTGCGAGCACGGCAGAAAGTCCGTCTCGTAGATCGGCTCCAGCAACATCAGGAGTGCCCGTTGCGCCACCTTGTCTTCCAGCGTCGGTATGCCCAGAGGCCGTTTCGTGCCGTCCGCCTTCGGGATGTAGCTCCGTCGCACCGGCGGCGCGTAGTAGCGGCCAGACTTGATCCGTTCCAGGAGGTCATCAAGGTTGGCCTCAAGGTCCTTCTTGTAGTCCGCAGCCGTTACGCCGTCGATGCCCGTTGCCCCATCCTTGCGCGTGCGGCGATAGGCTTCACGCATCCACTCGCCGTCGATCAGGTGGTGCAGAGACGTGAACACCCGCTCCGGATGCTCCCTCGCCTGTTCGGCTATCCACTGCTGTTTCGCGTACGTGTTGGTGGAACTCAGGGTTTCCTCCAGCGTTTCCCATCAGTGGGTCTGTTCAGATGACGCCCCGCTTCCCTC
>JAPOPM010000090.1 GCA_026712905.1 Deltaproteobacteria bacterium | reverse complement strand
GGAGGCCATGACCAAGACCCGGCTCCTGGACGCCCTGGCCGAATCGACCGGGCTCCAGAAGAAGGACGTGGCCTCGGTGCTGGACGAGCTTGGAGTGGTCATCGAGCGTCACGTCAGGAGACGCGCGGTGGGAACGTTCACGCTTCCCGGCCTGCTGAAAGTCAAGGTCGTGCGCAAGCCCGCGACGAAGGCGCGCAAGATGATCTCGCCCTTCACCCGCCAGGAGATCACGGTGGCCGCGAAACCCGCCTCGCGGGCGGTGAAGGTTCAGCCCCTGAGCGGGCTCAAGCGCATGGCGGAGTAGGCCCAGGCCAGCGGGAAGGGAGACGGTTGAGCTTTTCGGACAGAGGACGCGATGGTTACCGCTCGCGCGATCGGAGGGCTGGAGAACTCGTTCGGGTGGTTTGGCGGGGTGCGCAGGAGGTGTTGTTCAATCAGATGCGATGTGTTTGAACGGCGGTTGGGAGGCCGCGCCGGAACGGGTGCGGGCGCCGGGAGCGCGGGTCGGCCGCGCATGGCCGTGTCGGCGCCGGGACCTGGGCGCGGCCCGGAACCTCGAGGTGTGACGGAGACCGCGATGAGGACGGACCTGTCCAAGTGGCCCGGCGGGGTGGATCCGGTGTGGAGGCTTCTTGAGCCGGCGAGCGTCGCAGCGCTTCGCGCCGAGCCGTCGGCCGCGAACCGCACGCTCAGACTCGCGGCCGACCTTCCGGACGAAGCTCTCGGTGAGTCAGCGTTCGTGCGCAATGCATTGATCGTGCTCGAGCGGGTGGACAGGGACGGGTGGCTGCGGCTCACCGGCAAGGGGAACTTCAGGCGGGATGCGGTCGCGGCGATGCGCGAGTCGATGACCTGGCCCGGGATGGAGGCGACCGAGCACTTCCGCACCGGAAAGGCGTTTCGCGAGGGCGATGTGTGGGAGCTCCATCTGCTGGACCGGCTGCTCGACATGGGCGGGCTGCTGGAGGAACGGGCGGGCTTGTGCCAGCTGACCGCGCTGGGGCAGTAGATGCTGGGGCCGGGGAGACGGGGCGCGCTTCAGGCGATCGTGTTCCGGCACGTGCTCTGGCCCGCCGAACTCTGGCGTTTCGTCCGGACGTTTCCTCCTGGGTTGCCGGGGAGATGGCCGCAGGACGACATGGGCGTGATCCTTTGGGGACTCTCCCATATGGCCGGCGAGTGGCAGAGCGTGGACACGCTCGTGACCCTCTGCGCCGTTCGCGACGATTCGGTGGCGAACATGCACTGGAATGCGGAGGGCACGATGTTTTCGGGGCGCGTTCTCGGACCGTTGCGTTGGTTCGGGTTGCTCGAATGGCGATTGCCGCTGGAGATTTTGGATGCCCGGTGCTGGCGAAAGGCCGCGCTGTTCGACCGGTTCCTGTCGTTCGACGTCCGGCTTGCGGACGGTCCCGCCGATGGTCACTAGCGTGCGGCTTCAATAGTTGATTCGTTTTCGTTGGCAAGCGTCCTTTCCTTGCGCACCCTCGACTTGGCGTGGATAATGACCCTACAGACGCGGGGACTGGGAGCAGAGCGTAAGCCGTCGAGCCATCGCGAACAG
>JAPOPM010000089.1 GCA_026712905.1 Deltaproteobacteria bacterium | reverse complement strand
GAGCGACGACGTCGGCGACGCCCTGCGTCAGCTCGGCACGGCGGCCCTCGAATACAAGATGGACGGGGCGCGCGTCCAGGTCCACAAGGTGGGGTCGGACGTAGCGGTGTTCACCCGCGGGCTCAGGGACGTGGCCGCCGCTGTTCCCGAGATGGTGGAGGGTGTGCGCTCCCTGGGGGTCCCCGATGTGATCCTCGACGGCGAGGTACTGGCCTTCCGCCCTGACGGCAAGCCGCACCCGTTCCAGACCACCATGCGGCGCTTCGGCCGGAAGCTCGACGTGGCGGAACTGCGCCGCGAGTTGCCGCTGTTCCCGTACTTCTTCGACTGCCTCTACCTGGACGGAGAGACGCTCATCGATGCGCCCGCCCGTGAGCGGACAGGCGCCTTGGCCGCCGCCGTTCCGGACGCCCTGCGCATGCCGCGCATGGTCACCGACAGCGTGGCCGCGGGTGGGGAATTCTTCGCCGCCGCCGTGGCCGCGGGCCACGAGGGGGTCATGGCCAAGACCCTCGATGGCGTCTACGAGGCGGGCGAGCGCAGCCGCAACTGGCTCAAGGTCTAGCGCGTGCACACGCTGGACCTCGTGGTGCTGGCGGCGGAGTGGGGCCACGGCCGCCGCCGGGGCTGGCTCAGCAACCTGCACTTGGGGGCGCGCGACCCGTCCGACGGCTCGTTCGTCATGCTCGGCAAGACCTTCAAGGGACTCACCGACGCCATGCTCACGGAACAGACGGAATTTCTGCAGCGGCTGGAGACCGCCCGGGACGGCCACACTGTGTACGTGCGGCCGGAGGCGGTGGTGGATGTGGCCTTCAACGACCTGCAGGCGAGCCCGCAGTATCCCGCGGGGCTCGCGCTGCGTTTCGCCCGCGTCAAACGGTACCGGCCCGACAAGCGTCCGGAACAGGCGGACACCATCGACACCGTGCGCGGGATTTACGAAGCCGGTGAACCGATCAATTTCCGCCGAGCACGCTAGTGTCCTTCGACTTCGCTTCGCTCAGGACGAACGAATCATCTTCCTTGCACCTGTTCGCCCCGAGCCCGTCCCCACATCCGCCGTTCACTCGCTCCGAAACCGCCGCAGCACGTTGTCGACCATGCGCGAGATGTTGTTGTCGAAATCGTTGTGGGGGAGGCTGCCGCAGAACGTGATGGAGCCCACCGAGAACACCGCGCCGCCGTTGGGGGTCTCGAAGAACACGATCTCGGCGCGGAGGAGGTCCCGCACAAGGTGGGGACGTCTGCGGTAAAGGGCCACGATCTCCTCCGGGACCAGCGTGAAGCTGTCGTCCGGCTCCGCCGAGCAGGCGAGCACGAGGGCGTGGGGCGGAGAACCCAGGTTCGTGTCCAGCCGGTCGAGCTCGAAGCCGGCCGCGCCCCCGCCGCTCAGTCCGAAGTCGCCGAGGACCTCGTCCCCGATACCCTCGAAGATCCAGGCGGCGCGGGAATCGTGGGAAGCGGGCAGGCGCCGGTAACTGGTGCCGCGAAAGTCGCCCTGTGATATGAACCCCACTCCCGCCAGGCGTTGGGGGGCGCGGCCGCTGCTCCGCCACAGTCCGCCGTAGCAGCCGTCGAAGGCGTTGT
Organism: Deltaproteobacteria bacterium; assembly: GCA_026712905.1. Classification (NCBI taxonomy): domain Bacteria; kingdom Pseudomonadati; phylum Myxococcota; class Myxococcia; species Deltaproteobacteria bacterium. The sequence continues at coordinate 7,752 of JAPOPM010000089.1, read as the reverse complement.
AGTACTCCCCGGGCTCCGCCGCCCAGGCGCGGATCCCGGACTCGCCCCGGCGGATCTCCACCGCGCCGGGGAACTCCGGACTGACCGCGACGCGCCAGTAGAAACCGTTGCCGCCCAGGTACATCAGCCGCCCGCCCTGCCCGGTGTAGTCCGTGAGGGCGTCGAGCGAGCGCGGTGTCTGGTACTCGGGGTGCGTGGTCGTCATCACCACCTTGTACGGCGCGATGGCGCCGACGCCGTCGGCGTCGAGGTCCTCGTCGGTGATGACGTCGAAATCGTGGCCCAGCGCCTCCAGCCACGCCAGCAGGTGGGTGTCGGCGGGGAAGTGGCGCAGGCCGGAACCGGCTTCGGGAACCGCGTAGGACAAGTAGCCGGAGCGCTGGTTCAGGATGGGACGGAGCCGCGACGAATAGCTAACCCCGCTGCCGTCGGAGTGGTAGTTGTAGGTGGAGATGCCGTACTCGGGATGCTCGTCCGGCGTCCAGGGGCTCGCCCCCCAGCGCGCCACGTGCTCGCGGTAGGCGTCGTTGGCCCTGTCGCGGACGGAGTTGGCATAGACGATGTAGGTGAAGGCGGGGATGAGCACGCAGGCGCTCGACTGGGGCCGTCCCGGAGCGGCGCGCACGAAGAAGGGCACCATGTCCTCGTCGTCACCCGCGCGCAGGCGCACCGCGTAGACGCCGCTCCTGAAGTCCTCCGGCACCCGGAAGCTGAAGTCGGTCTCCCAGCCGCAGTCGTAGATGTCGTCGTCGTGGAAGTGAATTGCGGCGTAGTGCTCCGGGGCGTGGCGCCAGCACATCTCCTCGCCGGTCCAGCGCGAGCCTTTCATGGCGCGGGTCGGCAGGTTGACGGTCTCGCCGTGCATCGCGTCCGGGCCGGTGTCGATGATGCGCGCCGACGACATCTGGCGGGAGAAGTCCCATGACGCCACGACCGCATCGCGGGAGTCCGGAGCCTCTCCCGCCGCGCGGAACGCCGCATCCGGGTCCAGCGCCGCCGCCAGCACCCGCGGCGCTTCGAGCTTGCCGTTGTAGTGGTCGTGGGGAGGCGAGCCCGCGCGCGCCGCGAACAGGAGGTCGCCGCTCCCGGCGCAGCTCCCACCGAACCCGGCGGAGGTGGCGACCACGCCCGAGTCGTCGACCATCATCGCCGGCGCGAATGCCTGCTGGCCCAGAGCAAGCTCCCCCTTGTCCGCATCGTAGCTCATGAAGACCCGGTACCAGGCGCGGGTACGCAGTTCCTTGCCGACACTGGCGCCGCGGGTCGCGGTGCCGTCGCTCAAGACGGCCGCGAGGGAACCCTGTTCGTCGATCTCCAGGGTGAAGCCCGCGCCAGTGGCGGCATCGACCCGCGACACAAGACCCTGCCGGTGATCGAGGACCGGCAGGGTGGGCCAGATGACGGCGGTCACCGTGAAGCTGCGGAGCGCGTCCAGGGGTGCGGTGCCGGCGACCCGTGCATATGAGCCGCTGCGGATCGGCTGCACCCGCGACGGGTAGACTCCGGCAAAGGCGGCGTCCACGGGTTGTTCGCGGATGCCGGGGCCGTCCGGGTTGGGGTCGCCGCTGATGACGCGCACCAAGCGTGCCTCATAGTCCTCGGACGCGGCCGAGCTCACCTTGAACGCGATGGTCTCGCCGGGCGCTACCGAGTAGCGGTCGGCATAGGCTGTGATGGGTAGCATGTCGTGTCTCCTTGGCCACGCCATTAGAGCGCAGCCTGTTCTCACCTTCAAGACCGAGAGCTTGACAGACACCACGCTCATGGAGCAGACGGGGTTCTTGCCACTTTTCAGGCGCCTTCGATACGCCCCGAATCGTCATTCCCGCGCAAGCGGGAATCCATGGGCGGGGAGGGGGAACGACCGTGGTGCCCCGCCTCGCCCTGCCTGGATTCCCGCTTCCGCGGGAATGACATGAAGAGGGCGGGAATGACATGAAGAGGGCGGGAATGACATGAAGAGGGCAGGAATGACGTGAAGAGGGCAGGAATGACGTGAAGGGACGGGGATGAGGTGACGAGGGCGGGAATGAGGTGACGAGGGCGGGAATGACGTGACGAGGACGGGAAATAGCGGAAGCATCCCGATGAGAAGGGACTGCAACGACTCGGAGAGAGAAGGGACCGCGATGAGCGAACTGGCAACCATGAGGACCGACGTGGTGGGGAGCCTGCTGCGCCCCGACGGGCTCAAGCAGGCGCGCCGCCGCTTCGATACGGGCGAGCTGGACGCGGACGGGCTGCGGGAGGTCGAGGACGCGGCCATCCGGGAGGCCGTGGCACTCCAGGAGGGCGCGGGCCTGGGCGTGGTCACCGACGGGGAGTTCCGCAGGCTCAACTTCCAGGACAGTTTCGGTGCGTGCGTGGACGGATTCCGCTCCGGGTCGGCGCGAATGGAGATACTGGAGCGCCAGTCCCATGGCGGGACGGCGCTGCGGCGCTGGGACGTGCAGCGCGACGTAGACCCCCAGGTGCCGGTGTGGCACCGGCTGCCGGCGGTGGAACGCCTGCGCCTGGCGCGGAACCTGCCGCTCGAGGAATACCGCTTCCTCGGTGCCGCGACCGGTACGCCGGCCAAGGTGGCTCTGGTGGGACCCGACCGCATCAGCCAGCGCTTCGACCACGAGAACTCGCGCGGCGTCTATCCCACCATGGACGACTTCCTCGCCGATGTCGTGGCCATCGAGAAGGCCATGGTGGCGAGCCTGGTGGAGGCCGGCTGCCGCTACGTCCAGATCGACGCGCCCGGCTACACGGCCTACGTGGACGAGCCGTCCGTGGCGGCCATGCGCGCGCGCGGCGAGGACCCGGAAGCCAACCTGGAGCGCTCCATCGCCGCCGACAACCGGATCGTCGAAGCCTTCGGCGACGCCGTGTCGGGCATCCACCTGTGCCGCGGCAACCAGCGCAGCATGTGGCACCGGGAGGGCTCCTACGACGCGGTGGCGGAACGGCTGTTCTCCGGCCTGCGGCACCGCCGGCTGCTGCTGGAGTACGACACCGAACGCGCCGGCGGGTTCGAGCCGCTGCGCTTTGTCCCCAAGGGAACGGTGGTGGTGCTGGGCTTGGTGAGCACCAAGGTGCCCGAGCTGGAGAGCGTGGATTTCCTGAAGCGGCGCATCGATGACGCCGCCCGCTACCTGCCGCTGGAACAGTTGGCCATCAGCCCTCAATGCGGTTTCTCCTCCGACGTGGTGGGCAATCTCATCACGCCCGACGACCAGAAGCGCAAGCTCGAGCGAGTGGTGGAGACCGCGCGGCAGGTATGGGGGTGATGGACTTTCCGAGCTTCGCCGGCGGTCGCGTCACCGTCAAGGTGGGAGACATCACCCAGGAGGCGGTGGACGCGGTGGTGAACGCAGCCAACGGCACCCTGATGGGTGGCGGCGGGGTGGACGGGGCGATCCATCGGGCGGGCGGTCCGGCTATTCTGGAGGAATGCCGGACTATCCGAGCCACGCGCTACCCGGACGGACTTCCCACCGGCGGCGCGGTGGTCACCACGGCCGGGAACATGCCCGCGCGGCACGTGATCCACACCGTGGGCCCGGTTTACGGCGGCGGGGGCTCGGACAAGGCGGAGAACCTGGCCCGGTGCTACGCCAATTCCCTGCGCATCGCCGCCGACGAGGGTTTGGCCACGGTGGCCTTTCCGGCCATCTCCACCGGCATCTACGGCTACCCGATGGACGAGGCGGCCGCGGTGTCGTCCCGGGCGATCCAGGACTCCCTGGGTGCCCACCCGTCCATCCGGGAGGTCCGGCTGGTGTTCTTTCTGGCACGGGACGCGGAAGTGTTCATGCGGCACCAGGTTTTCGACGCGGAGTAAGGATTAATCGGACCCATCATGGGCGGACGACAGCCCATGGTCACCAACGGAGACTCGACACCATGAAGATCACAGCCATCAAGACCCGGCGGCTCTCGAACATTCCGCTGGATCTGCCTTTCCACGAACGGCGGACCGCCTCCGTTGACCTGGTGTGGGTAGAGACCGACCAGGGCCTGACCGGCACCGCCGAGATAGGCCACGGTCCCGGCTCCGCCATCCTGCGGTTCATCGAGACGGACCTCACGCCTTTCCTCGTTGGGCGGGACCCGCTGGAGAACGAGCGCCTGATGCACGAGATGCGCTGGCGTTTCAACCCGCGGGCCGAGTCGGGTGTGTGGAACGGCGCGGTGAGCGCCATCGACGTGGCGCTGTGGGACATCAAGGGCAAGCTCTACGATCAGCCGGTGTGGCGCTTGTTGGGCGGGGCGCAGCCGTCGGTTCCCAGCTACTTCACCTTCGGTGTCCGGAGCTACGGCCGGGACGCCCTGGTGGACGCCGCGCGGCACTGGGTCAGCCAAGGCCACAAGCGCCTCAAGCTGATGGTGGGACGCCTCAACATGCGCGGCGAGATGGACATGCGCGGGGCCAGCGGCGTCCACCGGGAGGACGACCCGGCGGAGGACGAGCGCCGGGTGCGGGCGGTGCGCGAAGCGGTGGGAAACGAGGTGGAGTTGATGGTGGACGCGGCCTGCCTGCTGCGCTACGACGCCGCGCTGCGCTGGTGCAAGCGGCTGGAGCCCTACAACCTCATGTGGTTCGAGGAGCCTCTGTTGCGGAACGATCCGGAGCGGTTGGCGGCGCTCCGGCGCCACACCTCCATCCCCATCGCCGCCGGGCAATGGGAGGACTTCCACGGCCTGGCCGGGCTGGCGCGGGCCGATGCGGTGGATTTCCTGAACATCCAGGTGGGCTCCGTCGGCGGCTTCACCATGGGCATGAAGGCGGCGGCGGTGGCGCAGGCCTTCGACCTGCCCATCGGCAACGGCGCCTACTACGACATGAACCTTCACGCCGCCGTGCCCAACGGCTGGCGTACCGAGTTCCACGTCAACGACTGGCACATGGCCAAGACCCTCTACAAGGACCCGCCCGCGCCCGAGGATGGCTGGCTGACGCTGCCGGAGACCCCCGGACACGGCATGGTCCTCAACGAAGACGCCGTGCGGGAGTACGCCGGGGACTGAACGCGGAAAGGAACAAGGCCATGGCACAACTCGAAGGCAAGGTCGCCCTGGTGACCGGCTTCGGCTCGGGCCTGGGACGGGCCATCGCGGTGTGTTTCGCGCGCGAAGGGTGCGCGGTGGCGGGGACCTCGACCACGTCGAGCAAGGGCGAGGAGACCCTGTCCCTCATCGGCGCGGCGGGCGGCACGGCCATGTTCACGCCCGCGGACGTCAGGTCCTCGGACGAGATGAAGGAGGTGGTGGCCGCCACCGTGGACCGCTACGGCGGCCTCGACATCGTCGTCCACAGCGCAGGCGTGCGCACCAACGGCGCGGTGACGGAGATCACCGAGGAGGAGTGGGACCGCACCCTGGACACCAACCTCAAGGGGGTCTTCAACGTGTGCCGCCACGCCATCCCCGAGATGGCCGGGCGCGGCGGCGGCGCCATCATCACCATCGCCGCCCGTTCGGGCATGATGGGGCAGGCCGGGCGCGCCGCCTACTGCGCGTCCAAGGGCGGGATGGTGCGCCTGACCGAAGCCATGGCCGAGGACCACGCGCGCCAGAACATCCGCGTGAACTGTATCTGCCCCGGCCCCAACCGGACTCCCATGGTGGACACCTCGACTCCGGAGAAGCTGGCGCGCTACGCCACCCGGGTGCCGCTCGGGCGCATCGGCGAGCCCGAGGACGTGGCCCGGGCGGCCCTCTACCTCGCCTCGGACGCCGCCTCACACGTCACCGCCGCGATCCTTCCGGTGGACGGCGGCATGCGCCTGACGGGCGCGTGAAGCGGGCCGAAGACGGGCGCGGAAGGGGGCTTCACCGGCGCTATTCCGAGAACGAATTCGGCACGAAATGTCAAGCGGAAGGACCGTCAAAAATGGGTTGACCGCTTACCGGGGATGTTCTAAGAGTCCTACTTTCAAAATCGCGAAGAGAGGAAAGAGGCATGCCTGACAACTTATCCGTAACGGACAACCGGACGGGAAAAACCTACGAGATTCCGATCCAGAACGGCGCCATCAATGCGTTCGAGCTGCGCCAGATCAAGGCATCCGAAGACGATTTCGGCCTCATGAGCTATGACCCGGGCTTCCTCAATACGGCATCCTGCCACAGCCACATCACCTACATCGACGGCGAGGCCGGCATCCTGCGCTACCGCGGGTACCCCATCGAGCAGTTGGCCGAGGGCAGCACCTACCTGGAGACCACCTACCTGATCTTCCACGGCGAGCTTCCCAGCGCGGCGGAGCTGGATGACTGGAGCTGGAACATCAACCACCACACGCTGCTGCACGAGAACATCAAGAAGTTCATCGACGGCTTCAAGTACGACGCCCACCCCATGGGGACGCTGGTGAGCTCCATCGCCGCGCTGTCGACCTTCTACCCCGACTCCAAGAACATCTTCGCCCCTGAGTCCCGGCGCAAGCAGATCTATCGCCTGATGGGCAAGATTCCCACCGTGGCGGCCTTCGTCTACCGCCACGCCATGGGGCTGCCCTACGCCTACCCGGACAACGACCTCAGCTACACCGGCAACTTCCTCAACATGCTGTACAAGATGACCGAGCTCAAGTATTCACCCAATCCGGTGCTGGAGAAGGCGCTGGACGTGCTCTTCATCCTGCACGCGGACCACGAGCAGAACTGCAGCACCAACGCCATGCGCAACGTCGGCAGCTCCCAGACCGACCCCTACTCGGCGCTGGCCGGGGCCGCCGCCGCCCTCTACGGACCACTTCACGGCGGCGCCAACGAGATGGTGCTGCGCATGCTGGAAGAGATCGGCTCCAAGGACAAGGTGCCGGCCTTCATCAAGGGTGTGAAGGCGGGGGAAGGGCGCCTGATGGGCTTCGGGCATCGCGTCTACAAGAACTATGACCCGCGGGCCAAGGTCATCAAGAAGATCGCGGACCAGGTATTCGAGGTCACCGGGCGCAATCCGCTGCTGGACATCGCCCTGGAGCTCGAGCGCATCGCCCTGGAGGACGAGTACTTCATCACGCGCAAGCTCTACCCCAACGTGGACTTTTACTCCGGCCTCATCTACCAGTCCATGGGCCTCCCGGTGAGCATGTTCCCGGTGCTGTTCGCCATCGCCCGCACCTCCGGCTGGCTCGCCCAGTGGGAGGAGATGCTGGTGGATCCCGAGCAGAAGCTCGCGCGCCCGCGCCAGCTCTACCTCGGCCAGGAAATCCGCGACTACGTGCCCATGGACCGCCGGAAAGCGGCGTAGACGTGCCGCGAGACACAGACACTTCACCCGGACGTCACACGCCTTTCATCCGGGGCTGATTACCTGCACGCTGCACCTCCGGAAGGTGCCGAATACGAGCGCATGTGCGTTCAGTCATGAGAACGGCGCAGGGGAATCCCGGAAAGGACACGATCATGAGAAAATTGCTTACCGCGGCCAGCATTCTGGCGGCGTTGTTCGCCTTCGGAGGCCCTTCCTGGGCCGTATCGGGCAAATTGGTGGTCTACACGAGCCAGCCAAACCGCGATGCTCAGCAGACGGTCGATGCCTTCAAGGCCCAACACGCCGGCGTCGAGGTCGAGTGGATTCGTGATGGCACCACCAAGGTCATGGCCAAGCTTCGGGCCGAGTTCGCGGCCGGGAGCCCGCGGCCGGACGTCTTGCTGATCGCCGACACGGTCACCATGGAAGGACTGAAGCGCGAGGGCCGCCTGATGGCCCATGCCGATGCCCCGGTGAGCGCCTACGAGCCGGCCCTCTACGACCAG
>JAPOPM010000088.1 GCA_026712905.1 Deltaproteobacteria bacterium | reverse complement strand
CTCGCAGCCGCCGCAGCGGCTTCGCGACCGTGTCATAGCGCAGCGGCCTGCCCACCGGCGCCGACCACAGGTTCACGAACACGCCCTCAGAGTCCAATTCGCCGTACTCGGTGTGCATGTAATCGCTGTAGAGCCGCACCAACGGCGCCGACACCGGCACCGTCGCCGGCGACGAGCACTTCGCCCGGGCCCCGTTCGCGTTGTCGGCCCGCGCCACGATGCGCACCTGCCGCCGGCGGCTCACGAAGTCCTCGTGTCGCAGACCGAGCGCCTGGCCGACCCGCATGCCCGTCTCGGCCAACAAGGCGAACAAGAACCGGTCCCGCAGCCGGGTGCACGCCGCCAAGATCACAGCGACCTCCTCGGCGCCGAGCACAGCCGGCAGCCGCCGGTGCGCGCGCAGCCTCACCGGCCGCGTGCGCACCGGCCCGTGACTCGCGATGCCGTGCAAGAACGGCTTGTAGGAACCCCGAGACACGCGCCTCCACGCCACCAACTCCGCCGCCACACCCACGCCGCCGCTGCGAGCGTGGAAGTCGTAGAACCCAAACAGCGCGGCCAGGTGACGGTTCACCGTCGCCGCGCTGCGAACCGCCGCCGTGTCATCGAACACGATCACGTTGTCGGCCGGAGCCCGCAGCCATGCCACGAACCGCGAGACGTCCTCGATCCCGACGCTGTCCCAGACCAGGCGACGGGCCCCGAGGAACTCGAACCAAAGCCGCAGACCGTGCGCGTAGGCCCTCACCGTGTTCGGTGAACGCTCGATGCCTGCCAGATGCGCCAGATAGCGCTCCACCGGCTCCACCAGAGCCCATTCGTCGTCGACGACCGTCCAAGACTCGGCGCCGGTCACCGGCATCACCACACGCTGCACCCTCGCAGGCCACCTCCACCGCATCTCGACCGGCGAGGCCAGGCCGAAGGAAGCGCTGTCCAGCTCACGCCGCCAGCAACATCGCGGACTCCAACGACACGCTCCAGAGAACGCGTCCACGACCGCCCGCCACGCGCCCGTCAACGACATCGACGACACCCCCCGACACGCTCCAGAGAATGATCGCCTCGGTGGGGCCGTTCGAAACGCGGGCGCGGTGCCAGTTGCCGATGTGAGTGCACATCGGCAGGCTCTTGCGACCGGGCCGGCAGCGGGTTCGATACGCGGGCGCGGTGCCAGTTGACGATGTGAGTGTGCCAGCGGACCAGGGTGCGGCCCAAGCGGCGCAGCGCCGGCGGGCTGTCAGTGTCTTGCAGGTCGTCGGCGAGTTCGGTGAGGTACGCGCCGGCGAGTTTCAGGCAGTCGATGTCGTCGAGGCCGCGGAGAGTCTCTTTGGCGTGCCACGCGAGGCGCACCTCGCCGCGGGGATCGCCGCGGTGAGCAGGTCGCGGAGCTTGGCGTCGCCGCGCTCGCTGAGCCGCTCATGCGCGGAAATGAGCAGCCGTCGCGCTCGCCACAGCGGGTCGTCCTTGCGGCAGCGGTGATCGAGGGTGTCGTTCTGGGTTCGGAGCCGCACCTCGTCGATGCTGTTGTCCGCCAAGCGGATCACGTGGAACGGATCGGCGACCTGGCCGACGTGACGCAGCGCCACCTCGAAGCTGCGCCGATACGCCACCGAGAGGTCCTGGGTTGCGACGTTGGCGACAGCGAAACCGAAGGGTTCTGGCAGCAGTTCTTGGGCTCGTTGCACGACCGGGGTCTCGCCGGCGCGCGCCTGGTGATATCCGATGCGCACCGCGGCCTCGCCGCCGCCGCTGACCGGCGGTTCCGGGGAGCGGCCCGCCAGTGCTGCCGGATGCACGTTATCCGGAACCTGCTTGCCGTGGTGCCCAAGTCGCACCAGCACATGGCCGCGGCGCTGTTCCGGACGATCTTCGCCCAGCCCGACTCCATGAGCCTTCTCCACCCCGAGCGCGATACCATCGCCACAGCCGAACTCACAGTCGGCAACCATCACTGAGGCTCACCCTCAGAGTCCACCACTTGATAGGACGCCCCCACCTAAAGTCAAGCAAGCTGATCGACCGAAACGCAAGGCACAGCTGAATCTCCACAAAGCCCAAAGCAATTCGCTGCGGCAGTGACTTGACTTACGGGAAAGAGGGCGCACCAAACGGAAGCGACCAAACTATCCGAACCGTCGACCTTCCGGTTAGTCGGCACGAACGTAGGCGCCGGCGACGTAATTCAATTCCCGCGGGTATTGCGTAGGCTGTGTGAGATCCGGGATCGCGCCCGAGAACCTGTTTGGCTCTATCACTGGCCTTGTTGTATCCGCTGAATTGCCGAAAGCACTGTTTCGATGCCTTCTCTGGATCCTGATGACCTGAATGATACCTGATTGTCCTGGTTTGAGACAACGAACAATTGGTTGTCAACGCTGCGCCACTTGAGTATCTCGAACACGACTTCCGAAGTCCGGCAAACCGTGGCCATATGATCAACTGCAGTTTCCGAGGCCAACCTAGACACCACGGGATCCTCGCCGACTGCAGCTGTCGCACCGCTGCCAAAGCGCTCCAGATGACAATTGATCATGTATTTGTCCGAGTCGGGGCAGTCTCCAAAGAACAAACCGAGTTCCTCCTCCACAGCATTCTTGCTCACACAGAGCCGATGGTTGCCGTAGGGCGTGACAGCATCGATAACGTGTTCTTCTCCCAAATACACTACTCGAACCTCTTGCTGATCCGAACGTATCAAAATGATGAACCCGCGCGAATTACCCATTCCAAGGATGCTCTGCCGCAGCATTTCACTCCACTGCGGGTTCGATGGTGTGAAATCTTGGAGCGACTTTAGAGTACGCGCTCCGCGATCAACAACTTCGAGAATCCAACGCGGTTCGATCTCGCTCGCGTCAGCGAATCCCAACTGTGACAACACCAACGGCGCAGGGGGAACCCCCGAGACAGCAGCCAAGGTCACGAGCGCCTCAGCAGTCAACTCTGGCAAGAACTGATCATTCGACGTCACAACAACCAACCTCCACGAGTTGACGGTCTCCTGTATGTACGCGGTGCAATCATGAGTCGAGCGTCACCGGATCTCTCAGAATGGCCACAGCCGATTCACTATCTTCTGTCCGCTGTCCCAAGCCGTGCCGGCTATATCCGTCACTCCGTCCCAAGCCGCGTCGGCTATATCCGTCAGTCCCGTCCATGCCGGATAGATAATATTGTCACACGCCCAAATAATTGGCGTGTCGAGCTGGGCACCCACCTTTACTCCAAAACCCAACGACATCAGTAGGAGACCTACTGGGGCAGCGGGTCCGACGAGAAGGGATGACGTATCAAGAAGGGAATCTCCTATCGCATCAGCGAAATCCGCAGCGTCTTCAGGTTGAAGATGAGGTGAGTCATGCATTTTCTTCCATGCAGCGTCGGCTTCAGGGAGATGCTCGAAAAGATTGAGAAGACCCATTCCGGCGCCAGCCGCACCAAGGCCGGTTGCCACTTTACTTCCGAGAAAGCGGCCCACTCCAGCGTCCGGTAGGCGAGAACCAAAGCCCCGCACCGTGTCTTTCGCGTAGCGGAGGTATGCCAAATCGCCAACGCCGAACAATCCAGCGCCAGTCGTGAGAAGTCCAGCACCAGTCTCGAGCCCACCCAGCCAACTATTGGCCTGACGCTGGGAATCTGGATCCAGCGGAGCAATTGGCCCAGTAGGAGCCACTAAATCCCTCGCGTAGCGGAGGTATGCCAAACCGCCAACGCCGAACAACCCACCACCAGTGCCGAGCGCACCCAGCAAACGAGTGACCTGAAGCTCGGCCGAAACGCCAACGCCGAAAACTCCACCACCAGTGCCGAGCGCACCCAGCAAACGAGTGACCTGAAGCTGGGCCGAAACGTCCGTAGGTGCTTGAAGCTCCGAGGATGTCTGGCTGATCTTGGTCTGGGCGCTGGCCTGAATCCGCAATTCTGAGGCAGCTTGCCTCAAGAACGCTGCGGCGGCAGCAAGTTGGGGGCGTACTTGTGACTCAAACATGGCATGGAAGCGATCCGCTTCGGGTCCCTGCCAGTCCATCCGGCGGAGCCAATACGCTATATGGTTGCAGGCATCATCGTAGTCATCGGCTCGAGCCAACACCCGAGTTGCCGTTGACTCGAGCTGGTCAGGATCAGCACCTAGAATTGCCATTGCCCTTCAGCCTCCTCCTCGACGCGTAACCACAGGACAAGCCATTAGCTACGGCTTGCCGCCTCTTGCTTGGCGGCCTCTTGTCGCAAACATGCTGCTAGCCGACCCAACTCTCCTGAAATCTTCTGACTTGCCCGGCGGTGAATCCTCTCCCAATCTGCACGGAACCTGTTGGCATCAGGACCCTGCCACCACATGTCATTGATTTCTGCTGTCATCGCCTCCCCGTAGTTGCGTATTCGTTCGGCCTGTTCGTCAAATGCTTGCGCTGCTCGACGCATTGCAGCCGGTTCACCTCCGAAGCGGCTCAAACTGTCAGATGGAACCAAGCGACTCATCTGCGCATCTCCTTGGTCGGAGGTGTCTGATAATCGAAGCACATGGCAGCATGCTAGTCTAGCCGCCTGCGCCGTGCCATCGAACGACGTGTGGACAACTCCCCATCACTGGACACTTCGCAATTGAGCGGGGGTGGGCGACCTCCACCGGTCGGTGCTTGTTATTGCACCGGTCATCATGACCGGCACCGTGCACCGACCGATGGAACTGGCCGAGTTCCAGACAGCCAGGATCGTACAACATGGCCCGGATTGCGTGTTCAGGCCTGGCTCACCTGGCGCTGCTGGTTTGCTTGGTTGCGGCAGTCGTTTGCGGCCGCTTGGAGTCGCTGAATCACCTGCCGCAAGGTTGACGTGTCGGTGCTCTCCCACTGGTTCCGGAACCGCTCAGCGTCTGTCCCTTGCCACCAAGTGGCCGCCACCTGCGAAGTTATCGACGAAATGGTGGCCTCAATCTTCTGAGCCTCCTCGTCGAACTTCCGCCCCAGCATCTCCAATTGTTCTACATCTGCTCCAAGTTGAGCCATCGGTTGACCTCTCTGTTCATCCCGCCTGGGCGGGCGCTTATACTGCGATCACGACTATACCGCGTGCTACGGTCAGTAGCCAGCGCATTGAGTGTGGAGAACTCCCCATGATTCAGGCGACATACCTCTAGCCCTGATTGTTCACGGGTGTGGGGGTGGTGGGGGTGCGCGTCCGCGGGAATGCCTCTCTGACGTGGGATAATGCGCCTGTTGTTGCCGGGCGCGATCCTGGAAAGAGAGGCATTCCCGTGGTGAAGTCTAATAGTGTCGAGAAGTTGGTGGTGGCGGGGGGCGCTGG
>JAPOPM010000087.1 GCA_026712905.1 Deltaproteobacteria bacterium | reverse complement strand
GTCAACCTGCCCGGGTGATCCCCAGGCTCGTAGAAGTCCAACACCGGGACCTGCCCGTCAAGCGTCCATGAACGCCTGTTTCCGGTCGAGTCCCTCCTTGTACCGCATCCACCCCTTGCCCGTGAGACAGACCCGGATGAACGGGGTCGTGGCCCTTTGAGCATGGTCCGTGGGTTCCACCAGCTTCTGTTCAATGAGGCTCTCGATGAGCGCGACGACTTCAGGCACGGCGTCCACGACCGCCTTGTGCCGCGGTCCCGCCACCTGGCGTCCGATGGTTTCCAGCAGTTCGCGCTCCTTGTGGGTCATGGGTGAGAGGAAGGCCCGGCGGGGGGTTGGCTCAACCCTGAACCCCGCAATCCGGAGCTTGGCCGCCGAGCCCTCCGAACAGGGCCTACACAACCACGCGATGTTTGACAAGGGTTCTGTCATCATGGCTTCCATGTGCATTCGGCCACACGGCCTTTGGTCCGGCGGAGTAACGGCATACCGTAGCGAGTTGGCGGTCGGGATGCGGCCGGCGCGCCTCGGATGCGCAACGGGGCATGTGAACGGGAGGTCAGGACCAGGTTGCAGCGGAACCGGTAAGGGTGGTGACGGGGCTATGACGGATGCGATCATCATGACCAATGCGTTGATCAACTCCGCCCCGCTGGTGGCGAACATCAATGATCCGGAAGTATGGAACCATGAGGCCCAAGCCGGTCGAAGTGACGCAACTGGGTGACGCGTTCGGCAAATTTCGTCGATCCGTCCTCAAGACGGAGGCCGACGCGCGTTCTTCTCCTCTCGCTAGTGCCTTCCGGTCACTGGACTTTCGAGCCATTCTTGCATCGGCCAGCGCCGCCAGTGACTGTGTCGTCCTTGTGGCAATTGTGCGGCGTCGGCACGCCGCCCGAGTGGGAAGGACACGAGCCGGTGCGGCGGAGCCGCCGCTCACCACTTGCTGGACCGCTCGTCGTGGGGGTGGTCGGGCAGCCGGTAACTCACGCCGGCGTCGTCATAGGCCGAGGCCTCGAGAAGCGTCGAGAAATTTCGCACCCTTTCCTTTCGGTACCACGCCTTCAACCGCTGAAGGTGCTGGTCGATGCGGTAAGCGAGCAAGGGGAAAGGCATTCCACCCTTCCTGGGGAAATTCAACTGATCGGCGAGCTTGTTGCCCACCAGCGCCCGCGAAATGGGGTAGATGACGTTCCTCACCAACTGACGCCGTTCTTCCGGATCAGTAATGTTCGCCACCAGCGGCGCGGAGTTGATCAACGCTTTGGTCATGATGATCGCATCCTCGGTAGGAGGAGGCTCACAAAGGGACCCGATCCGGTACCTGTGGAGTGCGTCGCTCTCGTCGGCAAAGAGGATGGTCTCGGGGATCCCCATGAGATAACCGGCGTAGCGCCAGACGTCGTGGAAACCGGCGCGCTCCTCGGCAGTGTAACGAGCTCCCAGCGCCTCCGAGTGTTTGACGGTGCGCGCCGCGAAACACGCGACCGCGTGGCCGGGGTGCGCGGCGCTGATCGGCACGCCGCAGACGTCGTGGTCCCATTCCGCGGTCTGTCCCAGCAGCCGCCGCACCTGCGCGTGCACGAACCGGATGCGAACCGACAGTTTCCAACCCTCGCCGTACCGTTCCAGCCCGCCGGGAAGGAATATCTCCATCTGATGACGGTTGTTCTGCTTGAGCCGCCAGACGCCGTTCTCGAATATCCGCCCGGTTTCCACGAAAGACTTGCTTATCAGGGTGGAAAACCCGTCAATCAGCACACCCGTGACGAAAGCCGAAAGGACGAGGACCGAGTTTCTTTGAAAGGCGCGGATGCCCGGGCCGAAGGCGTCGCGATCGAGCCAGTCCGGGTCAGGCTGCGGTGCGTCAATGAAGAAGTCGCGCAACGATCGCGGCGCATTGCGCAAACCGTCGCGATCCTCCTCCATCCCCGCTCGAACGAACTTGTGGATCTGTTCCGGGGGCAGCGACGCCATCTCTTCCACCACTGCGTCCATGACCGGGTCGCCTATACGGGTGTGGGCGACGTAGTTGTCCGCAGTCTCGCGGTCGACGGCGCGCGCTTTGGCGTAGCCGTCGACATATGCTGACGGGGGGTTCAACACTTCGGTGGCCTTCTCCCAACACCGTCAACTCTCAGGTGCGGGCTCTGCCACGTCCATTTGCGCCGACAATGTTCATCGACCACCTGTTGCATGGCATCTCGAAACCGGTGCAATGCTCTGAAATCGACCGGGAGAGTCCAAACGCCTCGACCGACGTCTTGGAGCGCCCGTAGGGTAGCGAAGAAAAGCAGCGCAAGACGGACGCCCGCGCGGCACGCGCGCAACGTTGCGCGGGGTTCGGAGGATTGGGGCAAAGCAGTCGAGTCCATCGAACATCACCTCGTGCGCGGACGGCGCGTCGCCGCCCGAGAGTGAGAGCCCCGCTTTGGGCGTCCCCGTGATCCGACCGCCGAACAACGCCACCCCGTAGGTCGCCTCCGCGCCGAGCCTCCGCGAAGCCTCGAAGCGTCCGTTGTCGTTGCTGCTCGAAGACCGTAGTGCGACCCTTAAACTTACACGTACCATATATGTTCATCGTGTGCTTTGACAATATATGGTAATTTTATCGTGTCTGCACGGAGAAGTGGATGCTCGACGGAACGGTGCCCATGATTCTCGACGATGGCACGATTTCATCAGGGCGTGGAGCTCGGCAAGGTGGCCCGGGCCCACGACGGCACGTGGGGGCATCTACATCACGTTCAGCCGCCACGACACCCAGGAGGGCCGGGTGCGCTTCTCCGGAGCCTCAACGAAGCTCTCACGACTATCCTGGCCGATGGCACATGGAAGACTGGTTGTGGACAACCTTGGGTGCGAAGGCTCGGTCCTTCCCTCCAAAGGTGCGGGTGGCTAGCTGCCTCTCCCGCCGCCGAGCCTTCGTACCCACGATTAAGGCTGGGAGCGTGAGCATGAAGAAGGGAACGAAATCCGCGATGCGCGTCGATGAGATCCGGGTGGAGGAAGTGGACAAGGAATACTTCGTTTGGCTCGACGACAAGATCCTGGTGCTCACCGCTCAGCAGGCGCAAATCATGATCGACCAGATCAACGCGGCCATTCGTGAACGCTGGAAGCCGAAGAGGTCTTGACAGCCATGATCAACGAAGCCCAACCAACGACTGGCGTTGCCTTAAAGAAGAACCGGTAGGGGTACATGACCAAATGCACCGTACTTGTAGCTGTTCTTGGCCTTCTTCTATGTGACTTAGCTTTTGGACAGACGCGATACTGCCAAAGCGTCGCCGGTCATGTCGCCGCAATCGACAAGGAGTCCCTCGATCTCGGGTTGTCCCTAATTGGGGACAAGGACTATGCCGCCTTCAGCAAGTTGATGGCACAGGGGCGTGCGACTATCCTGAAAGGTGGCGATCGTGTCCACTTGGTGTCTCCCGGTTTTCTCACAACTACATTTAGACTGCCAGGTAACCCAACCGTCCTATGGACCGTTGCCGAAGGAATCAGGTGTCGATAGGGGGTTAGGTCAGCGAGCTGACCTAACCCCCAGAGGCGTCGGCAGCGCTTCTGAGCACTTATGGCCAGTTGGTGCACCAAGCTCAAGGTGGTCTTGACGCTGAGGCAGTTTCGGGTCTTGGCAGTTCGTAGTCGAGTGGTGGCGAAGATCGACTCGATGGGGTCCGTGGTGCGCAGATGCTGCCAGTAAGCCGCGGGAAAGTCGTAGAAGGTGGCCTGGAGGTCGCACGATCAAGTGCGTTGCGTCGAGCGGCTCTTCGGATCTGTGGAATCCAACCTGACTGCCTCTTGAACTGAGGCACCACGCAAGGAAGGGGGCTCGGATGCCATATATTCACCCAGAGAATGTCACCGCACCAAGGGACCGCTGGCAACACCGGGACCCTCCAGCCATCTTGCACGACGGTGGTGAGGGATGCTGGTCTGTCGCGGAGGGAACCTACGACGAGCACCCAAGATTGGCGATTCGTTGGAATGGCGAAACCGGAAGGCCCTGGGGGTTCCCGTCAAGGGGTAGGATTCCCCTGTGGTTCATAGTGCCGCGGGGACTGGAGGACACGATACAGCAGGCCATAGATACAATCACCGAATAGCTTTGGGGTTATCTCGTCTGGTACATTGCCGGAACGACGAAAGCCAGCACCCACAAGAGCTGGAACGCTCGGACCTTACCGCGGCTTTCGGGGCGTCTCGGTAGCAAGGAAGCGCCAGTCCTTCTTCGGCGGTCGCCGCCTATCCGGGCGTCAGATGGCCATCATGACCGGAGCTTCGTCCCCGCCGCCACCCCGGTATCCCTTCAGGATGTCGGCGGCGATGCTGTCGGATACGCGGATGGCGGACTCGCGCACCGACTCCCGCGCCAGATGCGCGTACCGCGCGGTGGTCTCCACCTTCGTGTGACCCAGGAGCTTCCCGATCATGGTCAGCC
>JAPOPM010000086.1 GCA_026712905.1 Deltaproteobacteria bacterium | reverse complement strand
CGTCACGCCCTTCAACCCGGACGGCACGTTCGAACATGTTGACGTCACGGTGAAGCACCCCGAACGGACCGTCATCCATTCGGAGGGGCACTGGGGTGGTGCGCTTTCAAACATTCCCGACCAGGATGGCAACCCCCGTCTCGTCGCGGGGTTCAGCGGCGCCTACTTTGAAGAAAGCGATGGCAGCGTCGGCGAGTTCTTCGGAACGTTCGTCGCCTTGAGCGAGCCCTTGCGAGCATCCGGAAGGTGAGTCGGCTCCGTACTTGAGGAGTAGTTTTCCCTTTATGGCGTGGGTATCTGGATGGGGCGGAGCGTCACCTCCGCGTTCACCGCCTCGTCGCCGCATGACCGCACGGATATTGCGCTAGGCGAAGTCCTGGAAAGGAGGATGCCATGAGCTGAAACCTTTCGTAGCGATCCAGCGGGTTCGACACCCGCCCGGCAAAGGCGCAGCCAGCCAGCCGGAAGCGAGTCTTGCATGGCGAGCGGCAACGCCCGTCGTGAAGCGTAAACAGCACGTGACGCAGCGGCGGAGGAAGCCTCGAAATCGGTAAATCGATGACGCCTTCATTGGTTTTCGTGTGGGGGCAGCACCGGAAGCGCCGTTACAGGCGAGGCGCAACGGGTCGTCCGGGGTCGTGGACCGGCGCAAAGTCGCGGGATGGATCGCCAGGGAACCTGGGATGTCCTGCCCTTGCCCGTGGGCAAGGAAGCTGGAGCGGGATGGCCAGCATGAAATCCAGACCCCGGTCCGTCGCCGGCGCCTGCGCGGCGGCGGGAGCGCGCTCGGGCGGACACGAACCCCGGCAGGCAACAGCCCGCGAAGCCGGCTGGCGAAAACAATGAGCCGAAGGACATGCGGGGGCAGGGAGTCGTAGCGCCCTGATAGTACCGCCGAAGGCGGGAACCGTGGCCATCGGGATTCGCCGGAGGGAAGCGGGGCGTCATCTGAACAGACCCACTGATGGGAAACGCTGGAGGAAACCCTGAGTTCCACCAACACGTAGACGAAACAGCAGTGGATAGTCGAACAGGCGAGGGAACATCCGGAGCGGGTGTTTACGTCCCTGCACCACCTGATCGACAGCGAGTGGCGGATCGTCGAACTCGAATCCCGCCTTCGCGAATGGAAGGTCATGGACTGAACCCCAAAGGAGAGTAATTGTGGAAGTCGCAAGTAAACTGGAGGCGAAGCGTTGTCCCGTGTGATATTGACCTTGGCGCTCCTGGCGCTCCTGGCGCTCCTGGCGCTCTTCGGCTGCGGTGGCGGGGGAGGCGGTGAGCCGCAGGTGCCGCCGCCCGTGGATGTGAAGTGGACGGAAGTCATGGAAGACGCAAACACCCTGCTCATTCCAGGTATCCACGGCTTCTATGACCTGTCCGTAGGGGGAACCCGTGTCAGTGAGGTAGTCAACGCCCCGCTGTCCTGTGACGGAGCCGGATGCGCCAACGAGGGAGAACCCCTCGCGGTCTCCGCCATCTTCGACGACGAGTTGGAGGTACTGGAGACCGGAAGACGAGGGTCCTTCCAGACCATGACGGCCACACAGGGAGACGAACGTGACGCTTTGAACCCAGGCATAATCGATGTGGCCCCCACTACCCTTCCGGACTTGCGGGCCTACGGCCTGTGGGGCAACCATGGGTTCGCCGCGGTCATGCTGGCACACGGGCCGGTGGCGGACACGACCGATGGCGTCGAGCTTACGGGCAGGATCAGCTTCGCGCTGCCGGTTGCCTTGGGTGATTCGCCGGGGAGCAGCCCCTCGGGTATGGGCGGCGCGACGTGGCGGGGTATCGCGAGCGCGGTGTCGCTCACCACATACGAGGTCGAAGACGGAACCTCGGTGATCACAATCCCCGACTTGGCAAGCCCCAGGGTCAACGTTGACGTGCTCATAGACTCGCAGTCAGTCGCGAAGCCGAGTTGGCGGGGCCTTGCCCTTACCGGAGGGCGCTACGCTGCCGGGACGTTCGGGGAGGATCGGCTGGACGGGATCTTTGCTGGCCCGGCCCACCAGGAGACGTATGGGGTGTTTGGAACGGACGCCTATGTGGGAGCGTTTGGGGCGAAGCGACAGTGATGGCGCGGGCCTCTTTTGTTTCAAGATACCTGTTCCTTCAAGGTCAAAACCTATCGCTCCCGCCCTTCTCGACCTTGGCGATCAGGTCTCGGAACATCAACCGCTTCCCGACCACGCCGGCAACCACGGATGCCATCTGATCCGCCGTGTCGCGCTGGCGGATATTGTGTCGGCTGGCGAACTCATTGACGTAGCGGTTCAGGTGCTTCGCGCTCATCTTGTGGTAGGTGCCGTGGTAACCGCGCTTCAGCATTGCCCAGAAGCTCTCGATTCCGTTCGTGTTCGCCATCCCACGTACTCGCCGACGCTGTCGTTGACCGCGGTGTGCTGCGGCAGCCCGTGGTAGGCCGCGTGATCGTCGGTGAATATCTCCGCGCCCTTCGCGGCGTTTTCCCTGACAAAGCCCTTGAGGGTCGGCCCGTCGGTGCTCGCGACGGGCTTGGCCGCGACCTCGTTCGTCTCGCAGTCCTTGATCCCCACCACCGCGACCTTGTCCGATGGCCCGCTGATGTGCATCTTCTTCGATGCGTGCCGGTTCTTCTCCTCGCCGCCCATGTAGGTCTCATCAACCTCGACCGGCCCGGCGAACGGCGGCGCGTAGTCGTCTAGCCCCCATGCTTCCCGGATGCGGTGAGCCATGAACCAGGCCGTCTTTTGCGTCACGCCGATGTCGCGGTGCAGCTTCATGCTGGACACGCCCTTGAGGCTGGTGACGCTCAGGTAGATCGCGTAGGCCCACTTTTTCAGCGGGACCTTCGACCGCTCCAGCGCCGTGCCGGTGCGCACTGAAAAAAACTTGTGGCACCTGACGCAACGATAGGGCATCCGGTTTTCGTTCGGAACCGGCCTGCCCACACCGTCTACGCAGCGCGGACAGGGGCGCTCCTCATCGGGCCAGCGCTTCGCCTCGAACCACTCCCGAGCGGCATCTTCATTGGGGAAAAGCTCACCAAGCTCAATCAAGCTGATCCCCGTAAGGGAGACGCGCCGCGAGCGGTTCCTGACGCCCGAGGAGTACCGCGAGTTGGGCCGGGTGCTCGACGAGGCGAAGGCCGACGGCACGGTGTTCCCGCCGGCGATCCCCAAGCTCCGTCTGTGCTGCTCACGGGCTGCCGCCGGAACGAGATCCTGACGCTCAGGTGGGACGACGTGGACCACACGGCGAGGGAGCTTCGGTTGAGGGACGGCAAGACGGGATGGCGCAGCGTGCCGCTCACGCCGGCGGTGGAGGCGGTGCTGGCGGGGATACCGCGGACGAAGGACAACCCGTGGTTGATCGCGGGGCGGAAGCCCGGAACGCGTCTCACGAACCTCGATGCAATCTGGATGAGGCTCCGCAGGCGGGCAGGGCTTGACGACGTGCGGCTCCACGACTGCCGTCATTCGTACGCCTCGCGGGCGCTGGCGCTGGGCGAGGGGCTTTCGATGATCGGCGCGCTGCTGGGTCACGCGAAGGTGGCGACAACGGCGCGCTATGCGCACCTGGCGCGGGACACGGAGAAGGCTTCGGCCGCCAAGGTCGGCGGCAGCATCGGGGCGGACATCCTGCCGCCCGGCGGGGTCTGAACCGGAGGGAGGGAGCGGCCCATGGCGAAGCTCACCACGGCGACGATTTCGAGGCGCACGTGGAAGCGCTGGCAGTGGAGAAGGACACGGTCTACTGGGACTCGGAGCTCTCGGGGTTCGCG
Organism: Deltaproteobacteria bacterium; assembly: GCA_026712905.1. Classification (NCBI taxonomy): domain Bacteria; kingdom Pseudomonadati; phylum Myxococcota; class Myxococcia; species Deltaproteobacteria bacterium. Next base: position 2,527 of record JAPOPM010000086.1, on the reverse strand, counting down.
CCTATCCGGGAACCAGTACTACGTGGTGCAGACCCGGGCCAACGGCAAGGCGGCGAAGCGGGTGACGGCGGCGGAGGCGCGCAGGCGGGCGGCGCTGATCATCGCGCGCATCAAGGCGGGAGAGGAGCCGCTGGCGGAGCCCGCGGCGGCCCTGGCCGAGGGTCCCACGGTGGGGGAGCTTGCGCGCCGATGGCTTGAGGAGCACGTGGCGGTGCGGTGCAAGCCGAGGACGGTGGAGATGTACACGCTGATCGTCCGCAAGCACCTGCTGCCGGCGCTCGGCAGAGTCCGGCGCTGGCGGTGGATCACCGGCGGGTGACCGAACTGCACCATTCGATGCGCGGGACGCCGTCGATGGCCAACCGGACGGTGGAGGCGCTGTCGCGCATCTGGAACTCGGCGGAGGACCGGGGGGAGTTGCCGGAGGCGAGCAACCCGTGCCGGGTGGTGGTGAAGAACCGCGAGCGCGGGCGCGAGCGGTTCCTGAGCGAGGAAGAGTTCCGCCGGCTGGGGCGGGCGCTGGCGGAGGCCGAGACCGGGAATGGCATGTCGGCGCGCGTGGTGGCGGCGATCCGGCTGCTGCTGCTCACGGGGTTGAGGCGGAACGAGGTCCTGGCGCTCCGCTGGCGGGACGTGGACCTCGATGCGCGCGAGATCAAGATCGAGGACTCCAAGACCGGCGCGCGCGTGGCTCCGCTCTCGCCGGAGGCGGCCCGGGTGCTCGCCGGAATACCGCGTGTGGAGGGGAACCCGCACGTGATTCCGGGGAAGAAGGCGGGCGCGCACTTGCGGAACCTGAACGACCCCTGGGACCGGATCCGCAAGCGCGCGAAGCTGGAGGACGTGCGGCTCCACGACTGCCGCCACTCGTTCGCGTCCAGGGCGCTGGCGCTCGGCGAGGGGTTGACCATGATCGGGAAGCTCTTGGGTCACACGAAGGTGGAGACCACCGCGCGGTACGCGCATCTGGCGCGGGAGTCGGTGCGCGAGTCCGCCATCCGCGTATCCGACAGCATCGCCGCCGACATCCTCAAGGGATACCCGGCTGGCGGCGGGGACCAAGCTCGGGCCAGGACGGCGACCTGACCCCCGGACCGGGCGTAACCCTCTCAAGAGTCCTCCTACCAAGATGATGGGTATATGTGGACACCATTTTGGGTCAAAAACACTTGTAGAAGACCGATCATTTTTTTGAGCTATCTGGACCCACAAAAGGTCTCCTAACCCTAGACCACTCCCGGACGCCCCCGGATGCCGTCATTCGGACGGCGTCTTCCAAGCCCCCCCGGGCTGGCGGTGGAAAGGATATACGGTTACGAAGCCAGGCCAACAGTCGGCGATCACCTATTGCGCCGATTGGCCAGACCCCGCCACTGGCGAAGCATTGGGAGAAGATCTTTGTCCCGACATCAACTCATGGCCCAAAGACCCCTGTCACTGACGGCAAGATCATCCCAGTTTAATCTGGGCTACCGGGCGGTGGTGAGGTATCGAACTCTCAGCTCGACTTTGTGCGATTACGTCGCGAAGCAGAGCGCGTAATGCATGCGCCTTATTTTGTCGGGTGGAATTATCTGCGGTTCCCGGTGTGGCGGGGAGCGCGATAAGTGTTTCCGAGCCAGAGTTCGCAGCGGATGGCCGCGATCGCATCGGAGAATGTGAAGCTGGTTTTTTCGTACCAGGCGGCGGCGTAGGACAGCTGGCTTGTTGTGAGAACGTCTCCCGCCCAGAGGCAAACCAGGCTGTAGAGCCCGCAGAGGACAGGGGTGGTTCGCGCAATCGCCGCGTCCGACCATTGGCGTTGTGTTTCGAGCCCGAGATGGGCCCGCAGTTCCTGGAATGTGACCTCGACCTGCCAGCGCCGCACGAAGGTCGCAATGATCTCAGCCGGATGCATGTCGATGTCGGTGCAGAAGAACGCCTGCGGGTCGCGCCCGCCGTCGGGGTCGCGCACCAGCACCCATCGGATAGCCTTGGGCGGTGTGCCGGGACGATACCAGAGCGCGGTATCGGAGATGATCTCGAGTGTCTTTTCCTTCGCACTTCCGTACCAGCGCGGAAGCGTGATGCTCGTCCAGCGGGCACCGGGGTCGCCGAGGCGCGTATGGAGCTTGGGCAGGGGCGGCCCCTTTTGCCGGGGTCGCCCGCGTTTGTTCGGGCCGCGCGGCGGCGGTGGCGCGAAGAGGTTGGCATCGAGCCTCAGCCTTCTGATGAGGGTTGCATGTCAATGTCAGCCGAAAATGTCCCATTTGTGTCAATCGAAAATGTCCCACTTCTGATGAGGGGGGCGGTTCGGGACAGACGCCCTCCGGTTGGGTCCGCTCCTGGGTGAGGGGGTGGACGGAGGGAGCGTAGCGACCGGAGTCCAGCTCCTCACCCAGGAGCACCTGGCGGGACACGGCCATCACAGCACCGCTTCCTCGTGGCGTTGCTCGGACGCGGACCGCATGAGGTTCTGGTGCTCCCGCATCCGGTAGCTGTTGCCGCGGATGTTGACGATGTGGCAGTGGTGCAGCAGCCGGTCGAT
>JAPOPM010000085.1 GCA_026712905.1 Deltaproteobacteria bacterium | reverse complement strand
GTCTGCACGCACCAGACCTTGCGGCCCGAGGCATACACCCGAATGCCGAAGCCCGGCAGGTCCCGGTCCCAGACCACGGTGTCGCCCGATTCCACGGCGAGCGCATCAATGGCGCGTTTGGTGAGCTTGACGGGTGGGCGTGCGGGCATGGGGGAATTTCCTCCGGCCTCGGAACTCGAAACGAAAACCCGAAACCGGAGAAAATGCTATCAGGACCGTAATCGAAACGCAACCCACTGGACTCGCAGCCTGGAGTGTGGGCTGTCATCATCTGGCGTGGCTTGACCGAAGAGCACAGGGGCATGAGTCATTCGGAAACCACTATAACCCACTGTATTTTAGGGAGTTATCGGATGGCTGTCGCGACCGGGCTTGACATGGCAGCGTTTGTCCGCGACCCGAGAAATCGTGGAAAAACAGGTGAGATCAGTATACAATATATGGGTCTTTTTCGCCGTCGGCTGCGTTACTCTTCCTCGCGTGGTACCCGCCACTGCTCGTCATCGCGCCTTGCCGACAACGAAAAATCCTCCGCATATTATTATGCGAATTAACCAGACACCACACTAGGTCACGCCTCCGGGAAGGAAAAGCGTTCGACCTCCACGTGATCCGCTCCCAGGCCCGTTAGTTCCTCGAGGTCCAGCGCCGCTTCGGCCTCGCGCACCCGCCGCAGCGTGGCCTTCACCGCCGGATGGCGCGGCACGAAGAGCTGGCAACAGTCCTGATCGGGCAGCACCGAGGTCTCGAACGTTCCGATGCCCATGGCCTCGTCGATGATCTCCTGCTTGTCCATGCCCACCAGAGGACGCAGCACCGGGAGCCGCGCGGCCTCCTCGATGACCGCGATGTTGGGCAGCGTCTGGGACGCCACTTGTGCCAGGCTCTCGCCGGTGACCAGGGCGCGGGCGCGCTCCTTGGCCGCAATGACCGAGGCGATGCGAAGCATCATCCGGCGATAGATCACCACCCGCAGGGGACGCAGCACCGCGGCCACGATGCGTCGCTGGATCTCGCCGAAGGGCACGAGATAGAGCCTGGAATGAAACTGGTAGCGCGTGAGCATGTCCACAAGCGTCTTGGCCTTCTCTTGGGAAGAGCGGTCGAGAAACGGAGTGCTGTGGAAATGGACGTAGATGAGCCGGCAGCCGCGCTTCATCATCCGGTAGGAGGCCACCGGCGAATCGATGCCACCGGAGATGAGCGATACGAGCCGTCCGCTGGCGCCGACGGGCAGCCCGCCCGGACCGGGTTTGCGTCCGAGGCTCACGAACGCGCTCGACGGCAGCATCTCCACGGAAATCGTCATTTCGGGGTGGGTCAGGTCCACCCGCGCGCCGGAGTGCGCCTGGACCAGGGCGCCCAATTCGCGGTTGATGTCGGTGGATGTGAGCGGGAAACGCTTGTCCACGCGCCGGGCCTCGATGCGGAAGGAGTCGAACGACTGTCCCTGGAGGGCCTGGAGCACGTGTTCCCCGACCGCGGACATGTCGGTGTCCGTGCGCTCCACCAGCGAGAAGTTGGCGATGCCGAAGACCCCGGCGAGCCGTGCGGTCACTTCTTCCGCGGGCACGTCGTGGTTGAAGTTCAGCAGCAGCCGCGACGAGGCATTGCGTATCTCCTTGAGCCCCAGCCCGCGCAGCGCCGTGCTGATGTTCCTTTTCAGATGGTCTACGAAATAGGCGCGGTTGCCGCGTTTCAGGGCGATCTCGTGGTACCTGACAAGGGCGGAGCGCATGTCCGAGAGATAGCAGATTCCCGTCAACTTTTGCATGCAGGATGCCTGTTGTACCATGGCGAGCAGTCGGGAGGTGCTGTTTCATGGACGTGTTCAAGAAGGTAACGGAGATTGCGCAATTCTCGCCCGAGAAGATGCAAAAGCACGGCGTCTTCGCCACCGGGCAACTGTTCTGCGACGTCTACTGCTTCGAGCCGGGACAGGCGCAAAAAGTTCACACGCATGAGGGAACCGACAAGGTCTACTTCGTGCTCGAAGGCACGGGGCTGTTCCACGTGGCCGGGGAACAGCGGGAACTCGGCAAGGACGAGGTCGTTCTGGCGCCGTCGGGCGAACCCCACGGCGTGGAGAACCTCGGCCCGGCCCGGCTCAGGCTGCTGGTGGTGATGGCGCCGCCCCCGAGCCATTGACGCGGGAATCCAGGGGCGGGGGAGGTAATAGGCATGGCCGCGGAAGATCCGGTCAACGACGTCAACCGGCGGTTCTACGAGGCGTTCGAAAGCCTCGACTTCAAGCGCATGGAAGGTATCTGGCTGCGCGAGGACTACATCAAGTGCGTCCATCCCGGCTGGGCCCTGCTCACCGGCTGGGACGCCGTGATGGAAAGCTGGAGGCGTATCTTCGAGAACACGCAGGAAATGCACTTCGGCCTGACCGACGTGCGGATCCAGATGCAAGGCGGACTCGCCTGGGTGACCTTGTACGAGAACCTGAACTCCACGTTGGAAGGCCAGAACAACGCGGCCGTGGTGCTCACCACCAACATCTATGAAGAGCGCCCGGAAGGCTGGTTCATGATCCATCACCACGGCTCGCCCGTGATGATGCGCCCGCCCGAGCCGCATCCCACCGTTCAGTGAGCCAGCTCCAGGACAAGGTCTGCATCGTCACCGGGGCGGGGCGGGGCATCGGCCGCGCCATCGCACTGGCGGCCGCGGAGAACGGTTGCCGCGTGGTGCTCGCGTCAAGGACCACGGACCAGTTGGCGGCGGTTCAGACGGCCATCGCGGAGCGCGGAGGACAGGCTTCCCCTTGCCGCACCGACCTGTCCAGCCACGAAGATCTCGCCGCCCTCGTCCAGCACACCCTCGACTGTTTCGGCACCATCGATTTCCTCGTCAACAACGCCGGCTGGGGCGTCAAGGCCAACGTCGTCAAGAGCAAGGTGGAGGACTGGGAGCGGACCCTTCGCGTCAACTTGCTGGCGCCCATGATCCTCTCCCGGCTCGTGTTGCCGACCCTCATGACCCGGCATACCGGCGCCATCGTGAACGTCTCTTCGATCTCGGGCCGGGCAGGGCAGGCAGGTTCCGCTGCCTACGCCGCCTCCAAGTTCGGGCTCATCGGCTTCAGTCAGTCGCTGTTCGAAGAGGTGCGGGAGCACGGCATCAAGGTGGCGGCCATCATGCCCGGCTTCGTCGACACCGGGATGATCCCGCCGGTCAAGCACCTGGATCGCTCCCGGATGATCCAGCCGGAGGACGTGGCCCAGGCCGTGCTCTTCGTCCTGAGCGCGCCGCCTACGGCATGTCCGGTGGAGATTACGGTGCGCCCGCAACGCACCCCGTATCGGTAAGCTGAAACTGAAACGCCATCCCCACCGAAGCGGGAATGGCGTTTGACAGGCTCGGGTTCGTAGCCTTCGAACGAATCCTCAGGCCGCTCCCTGAATGTTGCAGAACTCCTCGTAGTCGATGAGCTCGTGAATGGTGGGCTTGTCGCCGCACATGGGGCATTCGGGGTCGCGCCGCAGGCGCAACGTGTTGATCTCCATGGTCAGCGTGTTGAAATGCAGCAGCCGTCCGGCCAGGGATTCACCCTTGTCCAGGATCAGCTTGATGGTTTCCAGCGCCTGGATGGTGCCGATGAGCCCGGGCAGGACGCCCAGCACACCCGCCTCGGCGCAACTCGGCGCCATGCCCGGAGGAGGGGGCTCGGGGTAGAGGCAGCGATAGCACGGGCCGTTCCCCGGATGGAACACCGACACCTGCCCTTCGAACTGGAAGATGCTGCCGTGGACGTTGGGCTTGCCGGTCATCACGCAGGCATCGTTCACCAGGTAGCGCGTGGCGAAGTTGTCGCAGCCGTCCACCACGATGTCGTAGTCCTTGATGATCTCCATGATGTTGTCGGAACTCAGCCGCTCGGGAATGGCGATCACGTTGACGTCAGGGTTCAGTCCCTGAAGCGTCTGCCGCGCCGACTCGGCCTTGGGCTCGCCGATGCGGTCGTTGGTGTGGAGGATCTGGCGCTGCAGGTTGGACAGGTCCACCACGTCGTGATCGACGATGCCCATGGTGCCGACGCCGGCCGCGGCCAGATAATACGCGGACGGTGATCCCAGGCCGCCGGCGCCCACCATCAGCACGCGGGCGTCGAGCAGCTTCGCCTGTCCTTCCTCGCCCACCTCGGGCAGCAGGAAGTGGCGGCTGTAGCGGGTGAGCTGCTCCTGGGAGAACTGCCGGTCCTGGACGAAGTTGTAGCCCTCGTTCTTCCAGGCCGTGTAGCCGCCGGACATGGAGGTCACGTCCTCGTAACCCATCTCCTTCATGACCTTGCCGGCGAGCAGCGAGCGCACGCCGCCGGCGCAGTAGGCGATGATAGGCGTGGACTTGTCCGGCACCTCGGCGTCCATTTTCATTTCCAGGAAGCCCCGCGGCACCGACACCGCGTTGGCCAGGTGCCCCTCGCGGTATTCCTCTTTCTCACGGACGTCGAGGACCACGTGCTGGCCGTCGTTCCGCAGCACGTCTTCCACCTGCTGCGGAGACAACTCCTTCACGACGCCGCGCGCCTCGTCCATCAACTGCTGAAATGTCTTGGCCATGATCTCTCTATTCTAACCGACTGGCGCGCCGAATCAAGCATTTCATCGCGTAATCCGGCCGCGACGGGTCAGTTCAGCCGGTAGAAGCGGTTGGCGTTGTCCGCCAGGATTTTTCGCTTGGCCGTATCCGAGACGTCCTCCCGGGCGCACAGCTCGGGAATGTCCTTGAGATACTCCTCGCGCGGACGCTCGTGCGGGTAGTCGGAGGCGAAGAAGATGTGGTCCTCGCCGAAGAGCTCCACGACAAAGGGCAGGGTGCGTTCCTCCGATTCCACCGACACGTAAACGCTGCCGCTCTTGATGTAGTGGCTCGGAGAGTGCTTGAGCCGCGGCGCCCACTTCTTGCCGCGCCGCTCGTAGCCTTCGTCGAGCCGGTCCATCATGAACGGCACCCAGCCGGCGCCGGCCTCGAGGTAGGCCACCCGGAGGTCCGGGAACAGCTCGTACACCCCCTGGAACACCATGTTGGTGAGGTGTATCAGCAGCGGGATGGGATGCTCCAGCGCGTGCACCTCGGCGAAGGTGTCGAGGTGGTCGAACCCGAGACCGCCGCTCGGCGCCCCGTGGACCGCCAGCGCCATGTCCAGGCGGCAGGCCTCCTCGTAGATGGGGAAGAAGCTCTCGTGGCCGTAGCCCTTGCCCAGGGAGTTCACCGAAGGCAGCACCGCCGCCGGCATGCCCAGCTCCTCCTTGGCGTGGCGCATTTCCTTGACGGCGTCCTCGACGCTGTGCACGGGGATCAGCGCCGCGCCCAGCACCCTGGATGTCTTGTCCATGTAGTAGCGGTGCAGCCACGTGTTGTAGGCGTGGGCGATGTTGACGGCGTAGGTCGGGTCCTGGATGAGCCCGTAGCCCAGACCCGCCGTGGGATAGACGATGGTGCGGTCGATGCCGCAGTCGTCGAGAAAGGAAACCCACATGTCGCAGTCGGGATAGTCCCGGAGCCCCGACGAGCTCATGTTCGACAGCCGGGTCCACCCGTCCAGCGACGGGAACAGCGAGTACATGCGCGCCCACGCCGGCTGCCCATCGCTGCCCACGTACTTCTCGCCCATGAAGGGCATGATCTCGCTGGCGTTCTCCATGATGTGGCCGTCGCCGTCGATGACCGGAAACGCGTTTGCGCGCATGGGGTTCTCCTTTCGTCTCGAAAACGGGTTGGTGGAATATCAGGCGCCGTTGATCCCGTAGAATTGCCTGGCGTTGTCGCTGAACATCTTGTCGGCCACCCGTTGCGGGATGTCCTCACGGCCGCGGATGGTGCCCGTGAGATCCGGCTCGAACGAGGGGTCCTGATGGCCATAGTCCGATCCGATGAGCAGGTGGTCCTCGCCGATGTAGTCCACGAGATAAGGGACATCCTCGTCCGCCTCGCAGGCCACGAACAGGCGGTATTCCTGGAACAGGCCCTCGTCGGACTTGTGCTTCCAGTCGCTCTTCATCAGCCGTTTCAGGATGTGCAGCATGAACGGCACCCAGCCGGCGGAGGCCTCGATGAAGCCGAAGCGAAGGCCGGGGAACTGTTCGGGAATGCGGTTGGCCACGAGGTCCCGGAAGGCGAAGATCGGCAGCACCCGTCCTTGCGCGAACGAGAAGTTCCGCTCGACGCTGAACAGGTTGATGATGGACGGCGCGCCCATGCCCGTGTGAATGCAGATGGGCAGATCCAGTCTGGCGGCTTCCTCGTAGACCGGGAAGAAGTAGGGGTCATCCAGGGTCCGGTCGCCTTCCATGCCGCGAAAGAAGATGCCCACGGCGTCGTGCTCCTTGGCCAGGCGCATCTCGTCGATGGAAGCCTCGATGGAGCGGAGCGGCAGTACCGCGGTCCACAGCAGGCGGTTCTTCCCGGTCCGTTGCACCTCCCACATGTAGCGGTTGTATGCCTTGCACAGACCGATCTCCAGCTCCACGTCGTGGGTCAGGTAGACCAGGAACAGCGTCGGATAGATGACCTGCACGTCGATGCCGAGCCGGTCCATGTCCGCCAGCCGCACCTCCGGCCGGGTGATCTCGCGGCTGGCGATGAGGCTGTCGCTGCGCGACGATTCGAGCTTCGAGGCGGACGGCGTCACCAGCCGGAAGCCGCCCTTGCCGTTGGGCTTGGGCACGATGTTGCCGTCGATGAGCCAGAAGGCATTGCGCGGACCATAGAGTGTGTCCTCGGGTACCTTGGCCAGCACCGGGCGGCGCGGGTAGAGGTCTGCGTCGAGGTGGTCCCACATGCCGAGGGGCTCGGCGATATGCGTGTCGGAATCGATGATCATCATGGCGGGCTCGCGATTGCGGCGCCGGCCGGGAATCACGCCCCGGCGGCCGCCGCGTTTCAGCGCCTCACAGCGCGTAGAGCTGTTTCGGGTTCTCGCTCAGGATCTTGTCCGCGATGGCGGGCGACAGGTCCTCGCGCGAACGGATGGTCTGGGCCAGCTCCGGTTCGAACGAGGGATCGTTGTGGCCGTAGTCGGAACCGATGACGATGTTGTCCTCGCCCATGTAGCGGATCAGGTACGGGATGTCCTCGTCGGCTTCGCAGGCCACGAACAGCCGGTACTTCCGGAACAGCTCCACGCTGCTCTCGAACTTGAACTGCTGCTTCAGCAGACGCCGCAGGATGTGCAGCAGGAACGGTACCCAGCCCGCCGACGCCTCTATGAAACCGAAGCGCAGCTTGGGGAACATCTCCGGGATGCGGTTGTGGATGATGTCCCGGAAGGCGAAGATGGGCAGCACCCGGCCGTGGGCGAAGGTGTGGTTGCGCTCCAGGTTGAACATGTTGGTGAGGGTGGGGCAGCCCGAGCCCGTGTGGATGCAGATGGGCAGCTCCAGCGAGTTGGCCTCCTCGTACACCGGGAAGAAGTAGGGGTCGTCCAGGGTCCGGTCGCCTTCCATGCCGCGGAAGAAGATGCCCACGGCGCCGTGCTCCTTGGCCAGGCGCATCTCGTCGATGGACGCGTCCACCGAGCGGAGCGGCAGCACCGCGTTCCAGCGCATCCGTCCTCCGGCCTTCTCCTCCACCTCCCACATGAAGCGGTTGTAGGCCTTGCACAGCGCGATCTCCAGGTCCACGTCCTCGGTGAGATAAACGAGGAACAGCGTGGGGTAGATCACCTGTGTCTCGATGCCGAGGCGGTCCATGTCCGCAAGCCGCACACCCACGTCGGTGATCTCGCGGCTCGCGATGAGGCTGTCGTTCCGTTCCGTTTCCTGCGTGGCCGCGGTCGGCGTCACCAGCCTGAATCCCCCCTTGCCAGAGGGCTTCGGAAAGATGTTGCCGTCGATGAGCCAGAACTTGTTGCGCGTGCCGTACAGCGTGTCGTCGGTGATGGACGTCAGCACCGGGCGGCGCGGGTACATGTCCTCGTCGAAGAACTTCCACATCGCCTCGGGCTCGGCGATATGCGTATCCGCATCGATGACTCCTGCCATGTTAGCCTCCTGGGAGAAACGGCGCCGCGGTTGGAATGCGTGGACGCAGGGGCAGCGCCTTGGGATGTTTGTACTGCCGGCGGTGAGAGGTTGTCAAACGTGTTTCGGACGGATACGGGCTTCCCCGGCTGTGCCAAGGTAACAGAACGTTATTCCCGCGAAAGCGGGAATCCAGGCGGGGTGCGGCGGGGAATACACCCGTTTGACCCCGCTCCACCCCTGGATTCCCGCTTTCGCGGGAATGACGATGTGGGGCCTTGGTGCCGTTTCTTGTCCAAGCGAAGTCTTGACACAGGCTGTTCCGCCGGAATGACGGTTCAACTGTTATCCCTCGGCGCACAGGCGCCCGAGCCCTGGTATGGACGTCGGCCGGTCCATGCGCCGCAGACAGGCCCACAGCGCCGCCTGGTTGCTCGAAACCACGGGACGGGCGAGGCGGCTCTCCACCGCTTCGATGGTTTCGATCATGCGCGTGTTGGTGCAGCTCAGGAAGTAGCCCTCGGCTTCGTCACGGGAGTTGTCGCAGGTGATGTCCAGCCATTGCTCCGGAGTCACCGCGATGTAGTCGTCGCTTCCCGGGAGGCCCAGTCCCAACTCGTGGACCACCTCGAAGCCGGCTTCGTCCATGTAGCGCACTTCCGCCTGGTTCGTTTTCTCCACGTAGGGGCTGATGAGCACGAGCTTGCGGATCGCCAGCTCGTTGAGCGCCTCGGTGATGGCCTGGCTGGTGGTGACGGCGGTGCATCCGCTTGCCCGGCCGACCCATTCGGTGATCCGCTCCTCGCCGGCGAGGCCCCCCTCCATCGAGTTCGCCGTGCAATGGAACACGATCACGTCCGGGCTGGTGTCGGACAAGACTGCCGCGGCTTCCTCGATGGCTCCCTGGAGTTCGTCGAGGGGCTTGCTCCACTTGCCGGTCATGCGCAGGCGGGTGACGTGGATGTCCATGTCCGCCGGCGCGTAGCGGTTGAACTGGGGCTCGGTGAGCCGGTTGGCTGACGGAATGATAAGGCCGATGCGTGCCTGGGTGTTCATGGTGTTCCTCCAGTGATCCCGTTTGTCCGATGCCTGTGGGTTCGTATCGTCACGGATGCCGGTGAGAGCCCGGGCCGGTCGCCGCCATCCGTGTCCTGCCTCTAGGAGCTTGTGCCGCAGAAGACTGGTTGAATTGTCACGCCCCCGGATCGTCATTCCCGCGAATGCGGGAATCCAGGGGTGGAGCGGGGTATAGCGGCGTGTTCCCTTGCCCCACCCCTGGATTCCCGCTTTCGCGGGAATGACGATCCGGGGTCTAGGCCGGCGGGACTCCCCCGTTATGGCTGTCCCACGTGCCCATGGCCTTGGCCAGCGCCGCGGGCTCGGGCAGGTCCTTCAGATCGAAGAACTCCACGGCGTTCTTGTACAACACCTGTTCCTTCTGCTCGAAGCTCAGGTCGCCGCCGGAGATGACGTCCCGGACCGAGTAGGGGAAGTGGCAGTCCCAGTGGCAGTAGTCCGACGCGTAGAGCACGGTGGCGGCGCCCGAGGCCTCCAGCACCCGGTCCAGGCCGGTCTCCTCGGACTCGCACGAGAGCACGAGCTGGTCGCTTTGGACGACCGCGCTGGGACGGCGGCGCATCTCCGGCATCTGTGGCGCCAGCTTCTCCATGTGCTCGTCGAGGCGTTCCATCCAGAAGGGGAGCCAGCCGGCGCCGCCCTCCATGTAAGCGATCTTGAGGCTGGGATAGCGGTCGAACACCCCCTCGCCGAGCATGTGCATCATGGCGATCATCAGTTCGAAGGGGAATGCGGTCATGTGCACGTACACGTACTTGTAGAAGCGCCGGCTGCCGGCGCCCATCACGCCGGACACGCCGGGAATCCCGTCGTGGCCGGTCTGCGGATGCACCGACAGCGGCATGCCGATTTCCTGGGCCGCGGCGTAGATGGGGTCGAACATGGGGTCGCCCATGTTCCGGCCGTAGACGTTGGTGGGCAGCATGGCGGTGGTGGCGCCATGGTCGGCCAGGTAGTGGAGCTCGCGCACGGCCGCGTCGGGGTCCTGGCAGGGGATGAGCCCCACCGCTCGCAGGCGGCTGGTGTCCGCGGAGCAATATTCGATCAGCCATTCGTTGACCGCGCGGCAGAGGGCGCCGGCCAGACCCTTGTCCATGATCCCGTTCACCGTGAGCGCGATCTGCGTGCCGAAGATCACCGCCACGTCGATGCCTTCGAGGTCCATGTCCTTGAGGCGTTCCTTGGGGTCGGTCATGCCCGGTCGGCCCTTGCGTGCCTCTTCGGTCATCGGCCCCGTCACACCCGGCCCAGGTCCCTCGTTGGCCGGCCAGATGCGCCCCTCCAGCATCAGGCGGTTGCCGCCCCGATTGTCCTTGAGACGTACCGGCGCCAACGACTTGTACTTCTCGGGCAGCCAGGGTTTGAAGTCGATGTCACCCTCGTTGACGTGCCCGTCCGCGTCGATGACCAGTGTGTTCCCGAAGTTATCCATTGAAGTTTCTCCAAGCAGGGTCTCGCGTTGGTGTGTCGGAACCGCGGCCGCCGCGCGGCCCCGGGCGATGCTGCCGTTCCGGAGGCGGCTACGGTGTCGGTGCGCTCCTTGAAGTTACGGTTACTACTACCATCGATTTTGTGTCAAGATGCGTTGGGCCGCCGTTCCGCGCTCCTGTGGATGTCATGGACACGCTCGCCAACGCTCCCCGCGCACCGCTCCTGGAAGTCAAGGACCTGAGGACGTACTTCTTCACCCGCTGGGGCACGGGCAAGGCGGTGGACGGCGTTTCCTTCTCGCTCGGCGAGCGCGAGTCCCTGGGACTTCTGGGCGAGTCCGGCTGCGGCAAGAGCATGACCAGCCTGTCGATCCTGCGGCTGGTGCCGCGCCCGGCCGGCCGCATCGTCGGCGGCCAGGTGCTGTTCCAGGGCCGGGACCTGCTGCGCCTGTCCGAGGAGGAGATGCGCCGGGTCCGGGGGCGGCAGATCGCCATGATCCTGCAGGACCCCCTCAGCACCCTCAACCCGGTGTTCTCCATCGGCGACCAAGTGGCGGAGCCGTTGCGCGTGCACCGCATCGTGCCGCGCTCGGGCATCCGGGAGCGGGTCGCGAAGCTCCTGAGCCTGGTGCGCATCCCTGCGCCCGAGTCGCGTCTCAAGGACTATCCGCACCAGTTCAGCGGCGGCATGCGCCAACGGGTCGTGGGCGCCACGGCCATCTCCGCCGGCCCCAAGGTCCTTATCGCCGACGAGCCCACCACCTCCCTGGACGTGACCATCCAGGCCCAGTACCTGCGCCTTCTCAAGGAAATACAGAAGGAGTCCAACCTCTCCATCCTCTACATCACCCACGACCTGGGCACGCTCGCGCGCATCTGCGACCGGGTGGCGGTGATGTACGCCGGCAAGATAGTAGAGCAACTGACGGTGGAGGACCTGTTCGAGCGCCCGGCACATCCCTACACCGAGGCACTGCTCCAGTCGGTGCCGCGCATGGACCGCAAGGTGCACCGTTTTGTCTCCATCGAGGGGAGCCCGCCGCTGGTCCACGATCTCCCACCCGGATGCGCCTTCGCGCCCCGTTGCCCGCGGGCACAGGACATCTGCCGGCGCGAGTTCCCGCCGGTGACGAAGCTGGACGACGGCCACAGCGTGGCGTGCTGGCTGCACGCGAAGGATCCCCATGACTCCGTCCCTGCTGGAAGCCAGGAACGTCCGTAAGCATTTCCCCGTGACCAAGGGGTTGATCCTCGGCGGCAACATCGGCTGGGTGCGCGCCGTGGACGACGTGAGCTTCCGCATCGACACGGGCGAAACGCTGGGGCTCGTGGGGGAGTCGGGTTGCGGCAAGAGCACCACGGCCCGGCTCGTGCTGCTGTTGGAGCAGCCCAGTTCAGGCGAAATTCTGTACGAAGGCGTGGACCTGCAGCAGATGTCCGGCGACGACCTGCGGCGCTACCGCGCCACCGTGCAGGCGGTGTTCCAGGACCCCCATAGCTCTCTCAACCCCAGGATGCGCGTGGGCGGCATCGTCGGTGAGCCGCTGGAGGTGAACGGCGGGCTCGCACGGGGAGAGGTGCGCGGGCGCGTGGCCGAGGTCCTGCGCAACGTCAACCTCGACCCCGCCTTCGCCCGCCTCTACCCCCACGAGTTCAGCGGCGGCCAGCGGCAGCGCATCGCCCTGGCGCGAGCGCTGGTGACCCACTCCCGCCTGATCGTCCTGGACGAGCCCGTAGCCTCCCTGGATGCCTCCATCCGCAGCCAGATCATCAACCTGCTCAAGGACCTCCAGGACGAGCACGGCCTCAGCTATCTGCTCATCACCCACGACCTCGCCGTCTCCCGGCACCTGAGCCACCGGGTCGCGGTCATGTATCTCGGCCGGATCGTCGAGGAAGGCACCGCCGACACCCTCTACGGCGAGCCCCTGCACCCCTACACGAAGGCTCTCATCGCCGCTGCCCTGCCGGTGCGCGCGGGAACGCAGGACGACACCGTCGTCGCCGGCGAAGTCCCCAACCCCATGGACCCGCCCTCCGGCTGCCGCTTCCACCCGCGCTGCCCCCTGGCCATGCCGCGGTGCGCGGAAGAGGAACCAACGCTCCAGGAGGTCGCCCCGGAGCGGAGCGTGGCCTGCCACCTGTTCTGACAGGGAGATGCAGACCTTCATTGGTAGTGGTTAAATTTGACAGTCTCCAATCATCCACATACACTTAGACTCCATTGATCCTGCGTATACGCTTCCCGGTGTACGCTTGCGGCCTATCCAATGATTGTCAGCACAAAGCCTAACCCAAGTTTAACATAGGTAAATGAAAGTCATTATAATTCGGGGGGTTAGCGGGTCGATTTTTTTCTTCTGGCACTACATTCTGGTGTCTTAACGATAATACTGAGAGTTCAGACGGTCAACTTTTTGATGCCGC
>JAPOPM010000084.1 GCA_026712905.1 Deltaproteobacteria bacterium | reverse complement strand
CGAACAAGC
The DNA here is from genome assembly GCA_026712905.1 of Deltaproteobacteria bacterium. Lineage (NCBI taxonomy): Bacteria > Pseudomonadati > Myxococcota > Myxococcia > Deltaproteobacteria bacterium. The sequence continues at coordinate 1,770 of JAPOPM010000084.1, read as the reverse complement.
CCGGGAAGGCGTAGGTGCGCTCGGGCAGCAGATGGATCGCGGCTTCTTCCAGTTGCATCCAGATCACGAAGCTCGACACCATGGACGCGAGCGCGGCGTCACGGCGGACGGCGTGGAAACACAGGCGTTCGACATAGATGCCCGCCAGGACGGTGCCGGCCACCGTCGTCAGGGCGACCGCCAGCACGTGGACCTGGTAGTGCACATGGAGCCACGTTCCAATGTACGCGCCGAGCATGATGCTGGCGCCGAAGGCGAGGTTGAGCCGGCGCATCACGCCAAAGACGATGGTGAACCCGATGGCCAGCAACGCGTAGGACGAGCCGAACATCACCCCGTCCACGGTGTTCTGGATGAAATCGACCAAACCGCGTCTCCGACCGGGCCGTCACTCTTGCCGCGACCCGAGGTAGGCCCGGTGAATGACCTCGTCCTGCTCGAGCTCGCCGGGCGACCCGGAAAAGGTGATCCTGCCGCCTTCGATGAGGTAGAACTTGTGGGCCACGCTCAGCGCCATGCGGGCGTTCTGCTCCACCAGGAGGATCGTGACGCCTTCCGCGTTCAACTCCCGGATGATGTCGAATATCTCCGCGACGATCATCGGCGCCAGCCCGATCGACGGCTCGTCCATGAGCAGTATCCTGGGCCGGGCCATCAGGCCCCTGGCGATGGCCAGCATCTGCTGCTCGCCTCCCGACAGGGTGCCGGCGGTTTGATGCCTGCGTTCCTCCAGGCGCGGAAAGCGCCGGTACATGTCCGCGATGTCGGCCGCGACCTCCGCCGCCGAGACCCGCCTGGAGTAGGCGCCGGCGCGGAGATTCTCCTCGACGTCCATGCCCGGAAACACCAGACGGTTCTCGGGCACCAGCGCGATGCCTCTGGACACTACCTTCGCTGCCGGCAGCCGGGTCAGGTCTTCGCCGTTCAGGACGACGGAGCCGGACTTGGCGTCGAGGATTCCCGCGATGGTGAACAGGGTCGTGGTCTTGCCCGCGCCGTTGGGGCCGAGCAGGCAGGTGATCTCGCCCTCGGCCGCATCCAGGCTGATGCCCCGCAACGCCTCGATGTTGCCGTAGGAGGTGACGATGTCGCGCACGCTCAGCATGGGCTCAGGCGCTCCCGTCGCCACGCTCGGAAGCCGGGGCGGCGGTCCCGAGGTAAGCCTCCTGCACGGCCTTGTCGCCCTGCACCTCGCCCGGGGTGCCGAAAGCGATCCTGCGTCCGAAGTTGAGCACCGCGATCTGCCCGGTGACGCCCATGACGAGCTCCATCACGTGCTCCACCAACAGGATCGTCACCCCCGAATCGCGCACACGGCGGATGCGTTGGCTCAGATCGGCGATCTCCTGCTGGTTCATGCCGGCGGCCGGCTCGTCCAGCAACAGCAGACTCGGGCGGGCGGCCGCGGCGCGGGCGAACTCCAGGCGGCGCTGCTCCCCGAACGCGAGGTTGGATGCCAGCTCATCGTCCTTGTGTCCCAGATCGGCGAGCTCGAGCAGATCGCCGATTTCCCGGCGCGTCCGGCGGGTGGCGCCGAACCAGCGCGGCAGAAACCCTTGCGCCGAGACGTCCCGAGGGGAGTTCTGCGCCACCCAAAGGTTCTGCCAGACGGTAAGGTTGGGAAACAGCCGAATGTTCTGGAAGGTACGGGCGATGCCCGCCCGCAGGCGCTGATGCGGCGGCTTGCCGTTCATCAGCTCTCCGTGGAATCGGATCGTCCCGGCGGTGACGCCGAAGACGCCGCAGATCAGGTTGATGGTGGTGCTCTTG
>JAPOPM010000083.1 GCA_026712905.1 Deltaproteobacteria bacterium | reverse complement strand
TCCACGCGAGGGTCCGGAACCTTGACCACCGCCATGGCCGCCTCGTGGCGGGTCTCGAAACCGCCCACCGCGGCGCTGAGGCCGGTGAGGGCGTTGTAAAGCGTGGTCTTGCCCGCCCGTGAGAATCCTGTGAGTCCGACTTTCATGGACTCCAATTTAGCAGCGGGCGGGATTATTCATAGTGGCGCCAGACGCCGCAGAACATTGAAACCTGAGCGCTGACCGCTCAGATTTCAACGTTTTACGGCATTCTTTTCGTACACTTCGTCGCGCGCCAGCTCCGCCCCGTTCGCGGCCGCCACCGCCAGCTCGTCGCACCGCTCGTTCTCCGGGTCGCCCGCGTGGCCCTTGACCCAGCGGTATTCGACCTGGTGCCTTTCGGAGAGGTCCAGCATCTCGGCCCAGAGATCGGGGTTCAGGGCTGGCGCCTTGTCGCTCCTCTTCCATCCCTTGGCGCGCCAGCGCTCGGCCCATCCCTTGGACATGGCATCGACGACGTAGCGGGAGTCGCTGTAGAGCGCCACCCGGCACGGTTCCTTCAGGGAACGAAGCCCCGCCAGCACCGCCATGATTTCCATGCGGTTGTTGGTGGTCCTGCGGTAGCCGCCGCTCAACTCCTTGCGGGTACCGTTGTAGAGGAGTACGGCGCCGTAGCCTCCGGGGCCGGGGTTCCCCAGGCATGCTCCGTCGGTATAGATGGTCACGTTCTTCATGGTTGCCTGGCCAGGGAGTATAGAGGGCGCCGGGCTGATGCCGCAACACGCCGGTGAACGCTTGACACGGAACCCCATGTCTTTTTTAATCCCACACACGCTCAACGCAGGTTCTGCGTCAAACGAAACGCCGCGGGAAGGTTTGCCGACAGCAAGACGCGACGACGACGTGTAGGAGCGGGTTTCAGACCCGCCCGTTCCCGGACCATCGGCGACCCACGACAACAGCCCAAGGAGACGCGCATGCAAACCGGTTCGTACATCAACGGAGAGTGGGTCCAGCCGAACTCCGGCCGGCAGGTACGCAATATCAACCCCGCCGACACCCGCGACGTCATCGCCGAGTTTCCCATGGCCACGGCCGCCGACACCGAGCGGGCCATCGACGCGGCCGCGGAAGCATTCCAGGGGTGGAGGAAGACGCCGGGACCGGAGCGCGGGCGGGTGATCTGGCGCGCGGCGGACATCGCCCGGCGGCGGGTGGACGAGATCGCCGAGCTCATGACGCGCGAGGAAGGGAAGATCTTCAAGGAGGCCCGGGGCGAGGTACTCAAGGGGATCTCGCTCATGGAGTACAACGCCGGCGCCGGCTACCGGCTCGGCGGAAAGACGTTGCCCTCCGAAGCCCGGGACACCTTCACGTACACGATCCGGCAGCCCATGGGCGTGGTAGGGCTGATCGCGCCGTGGAACTTTCCCTGGGCGATACCGGTGTGGAAGTCCGCGCCGGCGCTGGTGGCCGGCAACGCGGTGCTGCTGAAGCCGGCGTCCCTGACCCCGTCCACGGCGGGCCTCCTGGCGGAGGTCTACGAGGAAGCCGGCATTCCCAAGGGCGTCTTCAACGTGGTGGTGGGCTCCGGGGGCGACGTGGGCGAGACCATCGTCAACTCCCGGCGCATCCCGGTGGTGTCGTTCACCGGCTCCAACGAGATCGGCAGCGACCTGTACGTCAAGGCGGCCTCCCGCGGCGCCAAGGTCACCTGCGAGATGGGCGGCAAGAACGCGGTCATCGTCATGCCCGACTGCGACCTCGACAAGGCCGCCGTGGCGATACGGGACGGCGCCTTCGGCTCCACCGGCCAGCGCTGCACCGCCACCTCCCGGGTCATCGCCATCGGTGACACCCGAAGCGAGCTGGTGGCCCGGCTGGAGGAACACGCCAGGAAGATTCGTGTGGGCTCGGGACTGGACGCGGACGTGGACATGGGGCCGGCGGTGGACGAGGGCCAGTGGAAGACCGACCTGGAGTACATCGAGATCGGCAAGCAGGAGGGCGCCCGGCTGGTGACGGGCGGCAACAAGCCCAAGGGGCTGGACCACGGTTTCTACGTGGAACCCACGGTGTTCGACGACGTCACCCCCGACATGCGCATCTTCCGCGAAGAGATCTTCGGCCCGGTGCTGTCGGTGGCGGCGGCCTCGGATCTGGATGAAGCCATCCGGTTCGCCAACTCCGTGGACTTCGGTCTCACCACTTCCATCTTCACCCAGGACGTGGACAAGGTCATGCGCTTCGTGGAGGAGGTGGAGACCGGCATGGTGCACGTCAACGAGCCCACCGTGGGCGGCGAGGCCCAGCTCCCCTTCGGCGGCATCAAGGCCACCGGCGTGGGCGAGCGCGAGATGTCCGAGGAGGGTCTCAACTTCTTCACCGAGATCAAGACTGTCTTCATCAACTACTCCGGCCAGTCCGGGCGGCTGATGATCCGCTGAGGCGCGACCACCCAGCCCGCATCGAATCCGGACCGTGGAGACCGATCATGGAATGTGAACACGCTATCATCGACGCCGACGGCCACGTGGTGGACCAGGACAAGGACCTGCGCCGCTACCTGCCCGCGCCGTGGAACGAGAAGGACTGGACCCGGGAGTACTACCTGTTTCCCCTCACCGACGGCTGGATGCGCGGCATGTCGTCGCGCCACAAGGCCGAGGTGCCGGACGCGGCCAACTGGCTGAGCTTCCTGGACGAGTCGAAGATCGAGCAGACCATCCTCTATCCCAGCAACGCGCTGTTCCACGGCCAGATCCGTAACAAGGGCTGGGCGGTGGCCGTGGCCCAGGCGTACAACGACTGGCTCTACGACTGCTTCGGGCGCCAGTCGGACCGGCTCAAGGGCGTGGCGCTGCTGCCGGTGCAGGACATCGAGGCGGCGGTCGCGGAGTTGCGCCGGTGCGTGGAGGAGCTGGGCATGGTGGCGGGCGTGATCCCGTCGGTGATGGCGCCACTGGTGGGCCTGGGCGGAAGACAGTTCGACCCGATCTACGCGGAAGCCGAGCGGCTCGACTGCGCCCTGGCGGTCCACGGCGGTCCGGTGGCGGGACTGGGACTGGACATCTTCGAGAGTCTGGCCGAGGCGCGGCCCCTGGAGCACGCCATGCCGCAGATGGTGCAGATGATGAGCATGATCAACGCCGGCGTGTACGACCGCTTCCCCAACCTGCGCGTGGCCTATCTGGAGTGTGGCACCGGCTGGGTGCCGTTCATGATGGACGCGCTGGACGAGAACTGGGAGCGGCGCGGCCACGCGCTGGCGGTGAAGCAGCGCCCCAGCGATATCATCCGCGGCGGCAACATCTTCTTCACCTGCGAGGTGGACGAACGGAGCCTGCCGTACGTGCTGGAGCAGCTCGGCGGGGACCAGGTGCTGTGGGCCTCGGACTATCCCCACGAGCGCGCGCGCGCCGACTTCTTCCACGATCTGCCGGACTTCTTCGCGCGGGAGGATGTCAGCGCCGATGTGCGCAAGAAGATCCTGTGCGACAACCCGAAGCGCTATTACGGACTGTAAGGCGGAACACGAAGAGCCAGCGCCGCGGAAGGCTGGTTGAATTGTGACGATCCGGGGCCTTGGCGGACACTATGACGAAACCTGTCGAACCTGTCGATCTCGAACACAACGCGGCCATGAGCCGCGCCGACCGGGACCATCTTGTCCATGGCTTCGTGCCGCTCTCCAGGCATCAGGCGGACGGGTTGCCGGTGTTCGTCCGGGCCGAGGGAGTCTACTTCTGGGACTCGCTGGGCAAGCGCTACATCGACGGCCTCGCCACTCTGTGGAACGTGCACGTGGGCCACGGCCGGAAGGAGATCACCCGGGCGGTGGCGGACCAGATGGACCGGCTCGCCTACGCGCCCACGCTCATCGGGCCCACCTCGGAACCCACCGTCCGGCTGGCCTCGAGGCTCGCGGAGATGGCGCCCGAAGGGTTGAGCCGGGTGGTATTCACCTCGGGGGGCTCGGAGACCAACGAGAGCATGATCCGGCTGGTGCGGGCCTATTGGAAGGCCAAGGGCCAGCCCGGGCGGACGCATTTCGTCACCCTGAACCAGGGCTATCACGGTTCTTCCAGCGGCGCCGCCATGCTGACGGGCATCCCGCTCTTCAACCAGCAGATGGAGCCGGGCCTGCCCGACGTGCACCACATGGCGCGGCCCCACTGCTACCGTTGCGAGCTGGGGAAAACCTGGCCCGACTGCCGCCTCGCCTGCGCCGACGAGCTGGAGCGGCTGGTGGAGCGGGAGGGCGCGGACACCGTGGCCGCCTTCGTGGCCGAGCCCGTGCAGGGGGTGGGCGGGGTCATCGTGCCGCCCGAGGGCTGGCTCGCGAGGATTCGGGAGATCTGCGACCGGCATGGTATCCTGATGGTCTGCGACGAGGTGATCACGGGTTTCGGGCGCACCGGCAGCCTGTTCGCGTGCGCGGGCGAGGGCGTCACGCCGGACGTGCTGGTCCGCGCCAAGGGCATCACCAGCGGCTACCTGCCCATGGGCGCCATGCTGTTCCGGGAGGAGATCTTCCAGACGTTGCTGGCCAAGGCCGACGACGCGTTCTATCACGGCTACACCTACACCGGACATCCGGTGGTGTGCGCCGCGGCGCTGGCCAACCTCGACATCATCGAGCGGGAGCGGCTGGTGGAACGGGCGGCGGAGGTGGGCGCCTACCTGCAGGAGCGGCTGCGGACGCTCCTGGACCTGCCCATGGTAGGCCAGGTGCGCGGCCGCGGGCTCATCGCCGCGGTGGAGCTGGTGAAGGACAAGGAGACCCGGGAGTCCTTCGCGGTGGAGCAGCAGGTGCCCCGGCAGGTCTACGACGAGTGCCTCGCCAACGGGCTGTTGCTGCGGGTATGCGGCACCCATGCGCTGGCGGTGTGCCCGCCGCTGGTGGTCACGAGAGAGCAGATTGACGACATCGTTGCAATCTTGCGGGACGCCATCACCACCGTCGCGCAGGCCGTGCTGTCGTAACGAAACCTGCCATCCGCAGACGGCCGTTTTCGGGACTCCCGCCCCTCATCCAGTCATTCCCGCGAAAGCGGGAATCCAGGGGTGGGGCGGGGACCCACTGCCGTTGCAACCCTCCACCACCCCTGGATTCCCGCTTTCGCGGGAATGACGGATGAGAGGCCGCAGGATACGGACGAGAGGGCCGAGGACACGGATGAGAGGGCACGGATGAGGAGGCGGAAATGACGGCTGGAAATGACGGTGACAGTGAAGGCTCCTGCGCATGTTCGGAAGCGAGAAGATGACAGGCAAGACCAGGGAGGTATCCGTCAATGGTTGAATGCCCCGTTTGCGGAGCGGAATTTGAACTGGCCGAGGACGCGGTGGAAGGCGAGCTGATCACCTGCACCGACTGCGGCACCGAGCTGGAGGTCACCAGCCTCGACCCGCCCGAGGTGGCCGAGGCGCCCTCGGAAGAGGAAGATTGGGGGGAATGAGCTTGAAGATCGGTTTGCTGCATTCATTGGTCCGGCCCGAGGAGAAGCTCCTGATCAAGGAGTTCCGGAAGCATTCCGGCGTGGAGCTTCAAATGATCGACGACCGCAAGCTCTCGTTCAACCTGGGCAGGGACGAGTTCGACCTGGACGTGCTTCTGGAGCGGTGCATCAACCACTCCCGGGCGCTGCACGGCCTGCGGCTGTTCGAGAGTGCCGGCGTGCGCTGCGTGAACGCGTCGTCGGTGGCGACCGTGTGCGGCGACAAGATCCTCACCTCGGTGCATCTGCAGGAGCACGGCGTGCCCCAGCCCGAGGTGCGCATCGCCTTCACCGAGGAATCCACCCTGGAGGCCATCGAGGAGATGGGCTATCCCGTGGTGCTCAAGCCCGCGGTGGGTTCCTGGGGCCGGCTCCTGGCCAAGGTCAACGACCGGGACGCTGCGGAAACCATCCTGGAGCACAAGGCGATCCTGGGCAGCTACCACCACTCCATCTTCTACATCCAGCAGTATGTCGAGAAGACCGGGCGCGACATCCGGAGCTTCGTCATCGGCGACGAGTGCGTGGCCGCCATCTACCGCTACAGCGACCACTGGATCACCAACACGGCGCGGGGCGGGCGCGCCGAAAACTGTCCGGTGACGGACGAGCTGCGGGACCTCTCGGTGCGCGCGTGCCGCGCGGTGGGAGGCGGCATCGTCGCCGTGGATCTCTTCGAGACCCCGGACGGACCCCTTGTCAACGAAGTGAACTACACCATGGAGTTCCGCAACAGCATCGACACCACCGGGGTGAACATTCCCGGCCTCGTGGTCGAGCACGTGCTCAAGGTGGGCCGTGAGGAACGGGAACGCAGGGGCGCGGCGTGACGGAGAGGCGGACGGGTTCTCGGGTCGTGGGCATGGATCGGAAAGAGAGGCGCGAGCCGTGGCAGAGAGCTTGAAGGTCTCCATCGTCGGAGCGTCCGGCTACACGGGCGGGGAGTTGCTGCGTCTGCTCCTCGGGCACCCTGGGGTGGAGGTGTGCGAGGTCACCTCGGAGCGCTTCGCCGGCAAGTTCGTGTTCAAGGCTCACCCCAACCTGCGCAAGCGCACCCAGCTCCGCTTCTGCAAGATGGACGAGCTCAAGCCGTGCGACCTGCTGTTTCTCTGCCTGCCCCACGGTCAGGCCATGGAACGCATCGATTCGTTCCGGGAACTGGCGCCGAAGCTGGTGGATCTGAGCGCGGACTTCCGGCTGAACGATGCGGGCGAGTACGAACGCTGGTATGGCAAGCCACACCAGCGCCCGGAGCTCATGAAGGAATTCGTCTACGGGGTTCCGGAACTGCACCGCGACGAGATCCGCGGCGCAAGCTTCGTCACCGGCGCCGGTTGCAACGCCACCGCCACCATCCTGGGGCTCTACCCGTTCTTCAAGAAAGGGTTGGCGGACCCGGAGCGTACGGTGGTGGAGGTCAAGGTGGGCTCCAGCGAGGGCGGCAATGCCGCCAGCGACGCCTCGCACCACCCGGAGCGCAGCGGCGCGGTGCGCTCGTTCATGCCCACGATGCACCGCCACTGCGCGGAGATCTACCAGGAGCTGGGCTTCGGCGAGCCGATCCGGGTGTACTTCTCCGCCACCTCCATCGAGATGGTGCGCGGCGTGCTCGCCACCTGCCACCTGTTCCTGCGCGAGCCCCTGGAAGAGAAGGACGTGTGGAAGCTCTACCGCGAAGTCTACGGCAAGGAGCCCTTCCTCCGCATCGTCAAGGAGGCGGACGGCATCTACCGCTACCCCGAACCCAAGCTTCTGAGCGGCACCAACTATTGCGACGTGGGCTTCCAGAAGGAGAAGGGGTCGGACCGGCTGGTGGTGCTGAGCGCCCTGGACAACCTCATGAAAGGCGCGGCGGGGCAGGCGGTCCAGGCCTTCAACCTCATGAACGGCTTCGAGGAGACCCTGGGCCTGGAGTTTCCGGGGCTGCACCCGTAGCGGTCAAGCGCCATGTGCCGCCTGATGTGCGTCAAGAACCGAGAGCCGTTCGACATCGCCGAGCGCCTGTCGGAACTCGCCGGCATTGCCCGGAACAGCCCGGAGTACCAGGGCCACGGCTGGGGCTGCGCCTACCTGGTGGACGGCGGGTGGCGGGTATACCACAACATCAAGCCCATCTGGGAGGACGATCTGGACCAGTTCGGTGCCACGACCCTGCTGTTGGGCCACGCCCGCAGCGCCTTCCGGGACGAGAACATCGTCGTGGAGAACAACATGCCGTTCGCCGACGACCGCTACGTGTTCGCGTTCAACGGCGAGCTGCGCGGCGTGCGCATCAGCGCGGAGGGGCGTATCGGCGCGGAGAAGGTGTTCAACTTCGTCAAGCGTTTCGACAAGGGCGACATGGCCGCGGCCATGCGCAAGGGGATGGACGTCATCGTCCGCAGGACGCGCTACGTGCGCGCCATGAACATGATCATTGCCGATAGAGAGAACGTCTACGTGGGATCGCTCTTCAACGAACAACCCGAGTACTTCAGGCTGCGCGCCCGTCAGAGCGACGGCGGTTTCACCGTCAGCTCCGAGACCGTGCCGGAGCACGGCGGCTGGCGCGTGATTCCCAACGACACGGTGGAGCACCTGCGATGATCCTGGTGAAGATCGGCGGCGGCAGCGCCGTCAACCTGCCCGGCATCGCCGAGGACCTGGCGGCGGTGTCCGACCGTTTCATCGTGGTGCACGGCGCCAACGCGGTGCGCGACGCCATCGCCGCGAAGCTCGGCAATCCCACCCAGGTGGTGACGTCGGTGTCGGGATACACCAGCGTGCTGTCGGACAAGGCAGCCCTCGACGCCATCCTGATGGGCTACGCCGGCGTGCAGAACAAGCGCATCGTGGAACTGCTGCAGCAGAACGGGGTCAACGCGGTGGGTCTCTCGGGCATCGACGGCCGCGCCATCCAGGGCCAGCGCAACAAGGGCATCCGGGTGCGCAAGGACGGCAAGACCCTCATCGTGCGCGACTTCTCGGGCAAGCCCCGGAGCGCCAACAAGGAACTGTTCCAGTTGCTGCTCGACGGCGGCTACGCACCGGTGCTGTCCATCCCCATCATCGACGAGCGCCACACCGCCATCAACTCGGAGAACGACGACATCATCAACGTGCTCCAGGCCGCCTTCCACGCCGAGGTGGTGCTGCAGCTCATCGAGGCCCCCGGCTTCCTCGCCGACAAGGACGACGAGAGCACCGTGGTGCCGCATATCCGGGCGGGTGAGCTGGAGCAGCGGGAGGCGCAGGTGGAGGGGCGCATGAAGCGCAAGATGCTGGCGCTGCGCAAGCTGTTCGAGGAAGGCGCGGAGAAGGTCATCATGAGCGACGGCCGAGTGGAGCATCCCGTCCGTGACGCCCTGGCGGGGAAAGGAACGGTGATCCAGTGAGCGACTTCAAGGAGCTGCAGCAACAGTACGAGTTCGACGTCTACCCCAAGCGCGATATCGTCCTGGTGCGCGGCCAGGGCGCCAAGGTGTGGGACGACCAGGGCCGCGAGTACATCGACTGTGTGGCCGGCCACGGCGTCGCCAGCCTCGGTCACTGCCATCCCAAGGTGGTGCAGGCGGTCACCGAGCAGGCGCAGCGGCTCGTGAGCTGCTCCGGCGTCTTCTACAACGACGTCAAGGCGCGCCTGCTGGAGCGGCTGGCGGGCATCACGCCCGGCAACCTCAACCGCGCGTTCCTGTGCAACTCGGGCACCGAGACCATCGAGGCGGCCATCAAGTTCGCCCGCTTCGCCACCGGCAAGCAGGAGTTCGTGTGCGCCATGCGCGGCTTCCACGGCCGCACCATGGGCGCGCTGAGCGCCACCTTCACCAAGGAGTACCGCGACCCCTTCGTGCCCATCGTCGAAGGCTTCCAGTACGCGCCCTTCAACAACTTCGCCAAGCTGGAAGAGAAGGTGAACGACAACACCGCCGCGGTGATGCTGGAGATCGTCCAGGGCGAGGGCGGCGTCAACCTCGGCAAGGCCGAGTTCTTCGAGCAGGTGAGCGAGCTGTGCCGGGAACGGGGCGTGCTGCTCATCATCGACGAGGTCCAGACCGGCTTCGGCCGCACCGGCAAGATGTTCGCCTGCGAGCACTTCGGCCTCGAACCCGACATCCTGTGCCTGGCCAAGGCCATGGCCGGCGGCATCCCCATGGGCGCGGTGCTCTGCTCCGACAAGCTCGAGGTCCCCGTGGGCCGCCACGGCAGCACCTTCGGCGGCAACCCGCTGGCCTGCGCCGCGTCCCTCGCCGCCATCGACGCCATGGAAGAGGAAGGACTCGCCGAGGCCGCCGCGGAGAAGGGCGCCTACCTGCTGGAGCGCCTCAAGGCCGCGGACCTGCCGAAGGTAAGAGAGATCCGCCAGCTCGGCTTGATGATCGGCATCGAGCTCAAGGAAAAGTCCCAGCCCCACCTCGTGCGCCTGATGGAGAAGGGAGTCCTGGCCCTACCCGCCGGCGCGACCGTGGTACGGCTGTTGCCGCCCCTGGTCATCAGCCACGCCGAGTTGGACACCGTGGCGGAGGCGCTCATCGAGGTGCTGTCCGACGGTTCGTAACGGGCCTTCACCCGCGTTTGCTCACGCCCCTCGGGCAAGCCCGCGAATGCCCCGAAAAGCGTCATTCCCGCAACGACCCCCTCGAATCGTCATTCCCGCGGAAGCGGGAATCCAGGGGTGGCGAGGCGGGGAAACGCCGCTGTAGTGCCCCAGCACCGCCCCTGGATTCCCGCTTCCGCGGGAATGACGCTTCAGGGGGCTCGGCCTCATCCGATTGGCACGGTCTGTCTTGCGGGAATGAGGGTGAGGGGCGTCGTCCCACGCGATCCTCGACACAGCCTGTTTCGCGAGAATGACGTGTTACGGGCACTCGACCATCACGTCACGAATCAACTCTTGCCAAGTGTGGATTTCCCTATCCGGGTTCACCAGCGGCGCCACCTCCGCGCAATGCTGCGCCAGACTCTCGTAGAAGGGCAGGTCGTTCTCGGCGCGGAGCAGCACCCGCTTGAGCCCGGCCGTGTCGCCGAGTTCGTAGTAGCCGGGGTAGTCGTCGCCCAGGGTGCCGATCAGGCCCGATATCCTCGAGGCGGCCACCGGGACGCCGGAGGCGAGGGCCTCGCACAGTACGTTGGAGCTGCCCTCCATGCGCGAGGTGATGGACACGAGGTGGCTGCGGGCCATGAACTGGCGCGTCTTCCAGTGGGGCCACTCGCCCATCCAGCGGTAGCGCGGGTTGCGCTCCATCTCCTGCCGGGCGCGTCGCGCGAGGCTCTCCTCGAAGGCGGCGCCGATGTGCACCACGCGGATGCGCGAGGAGGCGGGCAGGGCGCGCACGGCCATGGCGGTGCGGAACGGGTCCTTCTCGGGGCGCATGTGGCCCACCGTGGCGACGATGAAGCGGCGTTTCGGGTCGCCGGGGCCGCCGGGCCGCGGCTCTGCCGACTGGTAGATCACCCGGGTCTTTTCGTGCAGTGACGGGTCGAGTTCGTCGAGCCCTTTTCGTTGGAGCAGCACCAGACGGTCGGCCAGCCGAAGCGACTCGCGAGCGTTCTCGTCCACGTGGATGTCGTTGTACAGGTCGGTGCCGGTGAGCACGACCACCACCGGTTTGCCGGGATGGAGTTCCCGGAACCGGCGAACGGAGCCGTGACTGCGGCGCGCGTGGAGCGCGATGAGAAGGTCGCACCGTTCACGCTCGTAGCGGTCCAGGGCTTTGACCCGATAGCCCGAAGCGCGCAGGATTCGCGCCCACCTTCCCCCGGAGATGCGGTTGCCCGTGCGCCGCGTGGGTCCGGCGGGGGTTACCAGGGCGATTCTGGTTGTCGACGTGTTGTCAGGTGCCAAGTCGTCTTCCAATCTGAGTGGGAACGCTGACAGATCTCGTCGCCGGCAGAGGCGCGGTCCTTCGACTTCGCTCCGCTGGCGCTTCGCTACGCTCAGGACGAACGGAGGGACTGGGTTCACGACCGTTCAGCCTGTGTCTTCTGCATGCTCAGGACACGTTTAGCAGAGCGAAGTCGAAGGACGCCACCCGCGGCGATTGCCCGGCCGGTGCGAACCCGCGGATTCGTCAAGCTATTTGTGACGCAGGACACTAGTCCCGCGCGCACGTGCGGAAACCGGCCCACACGTCCCGGCGGTCCGGCTTGTAGAAGTTGCGCCAGGTGTTGCGGATGAGGTGTGAACGGGTGGTCCAGCAGCCGCCGCGCAGTACCCTGTGATCGCCGAACCAGGGCTCCGAATACTCCCTGTAGGGGTCCCGGACGAAGCCGGGGTAGGGCTGGAAGGCGCTGGCGGTCCACTCCCACACGTTGCCGATCATCTGGCGGCAGCCCGCGGCGCTGTCACCCGCGGCCAGGGCGTCCACCGGCAGGCGCCCGCCCGCGGCCCAGTCGAGGTTGCCGCGGTCGGGGTCGGGCGGCGCTTCGCCCCAAGGGAAACCGCGCTTGGCTGCTTCGCCGCTGGCGGCGGCGCCCGCCGGATCCACGGCCGCGGCCAGCTCCCACTCGGCTTCCGCGGGCAGCCGGCGCCCGGCCCAGCGGCAGTACGCCTCGGCCTCGTGCCAGTTGACGTGGACCACCGGGAGGTGCGGGGGCAGGGGCAGCCAGCGGTCGAAGATTCGCTCCAGCCAGCGGCCCGGCGCCTCGCGCTCCCAGTACACGGGATGCGCCGCGCCCTCGGCCTGGCGCCAGCTCCACCCCTCGTCGCTCCACCACCGCGGATCGTCGTAGCCGCCGTCGTCGGCGAACGCGGCGAACTCGGCGTTGGTCACGGCGGCGCGGGCGATGCGGAACGGCGCCACGGTCACGGGATGGCCCCACTTCTCGTTGTCGAAGACAAAGGGCAGGTCCTCGGTGGCGCCGAGCACGAATTCACCGCCGGGTACCTCCACGTCGCCGGGACACGGGGCGCCCCGCGGCACGGTGCCGTGGCCCACGAACGCGGGCGGTGCATACGCCAGGGTCTGGCGCGTGTACGTGAGCGCCTCCGCGTGCATGTCCTCGTGGAGGAAGCCCAGCCTGTGGAAGTAGGTTTCCTCGGGGTTCAGCCGCTCGGCGGGCAGTCCTTCGGCAATCTCGTTGAGAACGCGGTCCATGTACGCGAGGGTCTCGGTCCGCGACGGCAGCCCCAGTCCCCACCGGGTGTCGTGGAGCACGGCGGCGGAATCGTACAGCACGTCGCCGTCGCGCATCATGGGGTCGTGGCCGCGCAGATGGCGCAGCGCCCACTTCTCGTGGAACCACGCGATATGCCCGATTTCCCACAGCGGCGGGTTGACGATGGCCAGCAGCGGCACCGAGAGCTGTTCGTCGGAGAGATCCTCGATCAGGCTCAGGGTGCGGGAACGGACTTCCTTCAGGGTGTCCAGCACCTCGCGGGTGGATACGGTCTTGTCGTCCATGCCTTCCAGTGTGTTTCTAGTGCGGTGTCTGGCGGAGCGCTTGCTCCAGTCGCTGTTGCCACGGCGCGAACTCCTCGCACCACCGTTCATCCCCGTGGGCGATCAAGTACGCGTGGGCGGCCGCGAGCGCGCCGCGTTCGGATTCCGTGGTCGTCGCCGGCGAATCCGGGGCCGCATCCCATTCACAAAATTGTCGCAGGGCCTGCCAGTGTTCCACGTTGGCCGCGCCGAACCGCTCGGCCACGGCCGCCTGCCAACTCCTCTCCGGGTCGTAGGCGCCGGGGTCCCGCGCGTAGTCGAAGCAGGTGGCCAGGGGAACGAAGCTCAGCTCCTCCTGCACCAGCGGGTTGGCCAGGTAGCCGTGCACCTGCTCCGGCAGCCGCGGGTCGCGTCCGGTGAGGGGGCCGATGTGCATCTCATCCTTCATGCTCAGGTCGTTCACCGGGTAGTTGTCCCACAGCAGCAGCCGGTGGCCCATCCTTCCCGCGACCTCCTCCATGTGCTCCAGCGTGATGCTCCGGGGCACCACCTTGGGCCCGGTCCAGAAGCAGGACACCGTCGCCGGCAGGTGCCGTGCCACGGTCTCCGGGAAGCTCGGCTCGAACTCGCCGAAGACCTCGGCCAGGAGCGGATCGGGGGGGTAGTACGAGGGACAGAACCACCACTCCGCCTGCCAGTCCGTGGGCTGCCGCTCCAGCACGGCCGCGAGCCACAGGGATTCGGCCTTGGCCAGGCTGTTGTCGAACTTCTTCACGTCGCTGTCGTGCGTGAGCCGGGAAGGGAGGTCGTCGAACTGCACCGCGAAGGTGCGCACTCCCCGGTCGTAAAGGCGCGCGGCCTTGGCGAGCAGGATTCCTACCGGTTCCGCCGCGGCGAAGCACAGGTCCTTGCCGGGGTGGAAACCGTAGACGAAGTCGATGCCCCGGGCCTGGGCGACCTCGATGAGCGCGCACAGCTCACGCCACTCCGGTTCGGGGTATGGGAGCTGCCAGCGTTCCCGGTGGTAGGGGTCGTCCTTGGGCGCGTAGAGGTAGGTGTTCATCCCGCGCGCGGCACCGAACGCGAACATCGCCGCGCGGTGCGCCATGCTCCACGGGGGACCGAAGAAGCCTTCCACGATCCCCCGCCGTTCGAATGTCGTTATGGACGAAATACCGGGAATGTCACTGACCCATGTTGTACAGCCGGGCGCAGTTGTCCCACAGGTACTTCCGCTTGGACTCGTCGGAGAACGGCATCTCCAGGAAAGTATCCAGCGAGTGCGGATACTTGACGTCCAGGTGCGGATAGTCGGTGGAGAACACCACGTTGTCCTCCAGGCCGAACTCCGGGATGTGCTTGGCGGTGATCTCGTCGCATTCGACGGCGCCGAAACACTGGCGCTGGAAATACTCCAGCGGCTCGAGCTTGAGGTCCGGGTACTCGGCCTTGCCCACCGATTCCATGTAGTCCCCCATGCGGTACAGGAGCCACGGGAGCCAGGAGCAGTTGCCTTCCAGGAAGGCCACGCGGAGCTTGGGGAAGCGCTCCATGACGCCGCCGTAGATCATGTCCGCGCACGCGAACATGTTGGCCAGCGGGAAGCTCAAGGTGTTGAACATGGAGAAGGACGGGATGAACTGGGAGATGGCCGGCTGGGGCTGGTACACGCGCCCGGCCTCGTGGAAGCCCACGGGCACGTTCAGGCTCTGGCACACTTCCCACAGCGGATCGTAATAGGGGTCGCTCCAGCACAGTCCGTTGGTCTGGTTGGGACGCATGAAGACGCCCCGGAAGCCCATTTCGGTCACCGTCCGCTTGGTCTCGACCACCGCCGCCTCGACGTTCTGGGGCGGCACCATGGCGACGCAGACCATGCGGTCGCTGTCCGCCTGCGCGAAGTCGTAGAGCCAGTCGTTGTAGGCGCGGGAGATGGCCGCGGCCAGGTCGGGGTCGAGCCCGTCGATGCCCAGGACGAAGAGCCCGCGCGTGGGGAACAGGAACGCCAGGTCGAGGCCTTCCTTGTCCATGGCCATGACCTGACTCACCCCGTCGAAGTTGCGCGCCGCCACGTCGCTGTACTTTTCCTTCAGGGTGTTGAGACGGTAGTCCCTGAGCCCGGGGTTTTCCGGCCGTCGCGGGATGGGGAGGATCTTGCCGTCGAGCTCGACGCCGAGGTCGCGGAAATCGCGTTGCAAGCCCTTTGGGGCACGGTCCTTGAATTCGGGGTCGATGTAGCGCTGCCACAGGTCGTGGGGCTCGAACACGTGCATGTCGGAGTCCATTGCCTTGAAGCCTTGTTTGGCCATGTCTTTCTCCTCCGCGAAGGTGATTGTCCCCCAGGGGCGGGGGCGGCATGCGGCACGGAATGGCCGAATCGTAGGCGGTTGCCCAAACGCTGTCAAGCGGCCGTGCGGCAAGGCGCGATGACTTGTAGGGGCGACCCGCGGTCGCCCCCCAGTGGCGGGCCCCCCGCGAGGAAGACCCCGCGAGGAAGCCCCCGGGCGTCGTCGCGGGGGGGGGGAGGGGGGAGGGCCCGCCGGCACCAGAGCGCGTGCGCGCCGGCGGGTTCGC
>JAPOPM010000082.1 GCA_026712905.1 Deltaproteobacteria bacterium | reverse complement strand
GATGGGCGAAGTCGTACATGGGGTAGATGGGCCAGGCGTCGCCGGTGTGGTGGTGGGTGACGTGACGGATGCGGTAGATCACCGGGTCGCGCATCTTCATGTTGGGCGAGGCCATGTCGATCCTGGCGCGCAGCACGTGGGTGCCGTCGGGGAACTCGCCGTTGCGCATGCGCGTGAAGAGATCGAGGTTTTCATCCCCCGAGCGGCCGCGGTAGGGACTCTCCCGGCCCGGCTCCGTTACCGTGCCCCGGGTCTCGCGGATCGCGGCTTCGCTCAGGCTGCACACGTAGGCGCCGCCGCGCGCGATGAGCTGCACGGCGAAGCGGTACAGCTCCTCGAAGTAGTCGGAGGCGTTGTACAGGCCCTCGCCCCAATCGAATCCCAGCCAGCGTATGTTGTCCTTGATGGCCTCGACGAAGAGCGTGTCTTCCTTGGCCGGGTCGGTGTCGTCGAAACGCAGGTTGCAGCGCCCGCCGAACTCCTGCGCGACGCCGAAGTTCAGGCAGATGGACTTGGCGTGGCCGATGTGGAGGAAGCCGTTGGGCTCGGGTGGAAAGCGCGTCACCACGCCGCCGGGGTGCTTGCCGTGGGCCAGATCGTCCCGGACGATGGTGCGTATGAAGTCCAGCGGAGGCTCGCGCCGGTCGGCGCTGTCGTTCTGTGTTTTCTTGTTCATGGGCGGACCCGGAGATCTTCGAGGGTGCCGGGAGCCAATGCGGCAATGGCGTTCCGTGAAGGTGCCCCTCGTTCGATTCCATTCCCGGACAGGCTCACAGTCTACCTGATCCGGCCGCGTGCATGAAGCCGCCAAGTGGCCCATACCGTTCGCCGCGGCTTCAGGGTATAGATTTCCTATCTGACAAGGAGGTGCGTGATGGCGCTACTCGACCACGTGGGTGTCAAGGTCACCGACCTCGACCGCTCCATCCGGTTCTACAGCGATCTTTTTGGTTTCGAGATGGTGGACCGCCGCATGCTCGGCAGCAGCAGCGTGGAGGCGGCCGCCATGGAGGTGGGCGGAAGCATCATCTTCCTGCTGCACGAAGCCTCGTTCCAGTCTCGCGGCTCGGAGGAGCACGGCGGCGTGGACCACTTCTGCCTGACCTTCACCGACGCCGAGTTCCGGGAGATCCTGGAGCGCATCAAGGCCATGGGGGTGAGGCTGGAGGGTGGCGTAGTGCCGAGAACCGGCGCCACCGGACGCAGCGATTCGCAGTACATTCTTGACCCCGACGGCAACCAGATCGAGGTCAAGACGGGACTCACCTGACAAGCGGGCTAGGGAAGCCATGGGCCGTCTCCGCTCCGTGATCCACGCCGTGTCGAACTCATCACGCAAGGACCCTTCGAATCGTCATTCCCGCGGAAGCGGGGATCCAGGGGTGGTCTTCTCCTCCCGTCATCCCCGGGCTTGACCCGGGGATCCAGGGGTGGAGGCTTCTCCTCCCGTCATCCCCGGGCTTGACCCGGGGATCCAGGGGGGAGGCTTCTCCTCGCGTCATCCCCGGGCTTGACCCGGGGATCCAGGGGTGGGGGCGTGGGGTGGGGTCACGCGTGCAACCGGTCCTTGCCCGCGACGGTGGTGCGGCGCAAGAGTCGGCGCTCCTCGTCCGGGTAGAACGTGCGCGCGTGGATAGAGCAGAAGTTGTCCCACATCAGCAGGTCGCCCACCTCCCACACGTGCTCGTACCGGAAGCTCGGGTCCTCCGTGATATCGAACAGCTCGCCGAGGATGGCGTCGCTCTCCGCCCGTTCCATCCCCTCGATGCGCACCGACATCATGCGGTTCACGTAGAGCGCCCGGCGGCCCGTCACGGGGTGGGTGATGAAGATGGGCTGCACGTAGTAGCGGGCGTCGTTCAGGTCGATGTCCGCGTCCACCGTGTGCCGCTGGTAGTCGTAGACCTGCAGCACCTGGCATCCCTCCAGCTTCGTCTTGAGGTCGGCCGGGACATTGTCGTAGGCGGCGCACTGGTTCGTTACCATGGTATGGCCGCCGTGGGTCGACACCTCGATGCCGTACAGGATGGTGACGTGGTCCGGTATCTCGTGGAACGCGGTGTCCTGGTGGAACCCCATCTCCCTGTCACCGTTGGCGGAGGCGCCCGCGAGCGGTTTGCCGTCCTCCTTGATGTTGCTCACCACCATCACCGGCGTGGTGTAGATGTCGTCCGCCGACTTCCGCAGGCGCGGCCCGATGGTGCGCTTGCCGATGTCGCCGAAGGTGGTGGTGAAGCGGTTTTGCTGCTCCACCGTGAGATTCTGGCCGCGGAAGAGCAGGGCGATGTTGTCGTAGAACGCGTCGAGGATGCCGTCCCGGTCCTTTGCGTCCAGCGGCTCGCTCACGTCCAGTCCCAGCACCTCCACGCCCAAAGCTGGTGAAAGCGGTCTTGTGGTCAGGCTCATGTCATTGCCTCCAAATCGGATACGTCGTTCCCGCACCTTCCGTCATTCCCGCGAAACAGGCTGTGTCAAAACACCATTCAAGAGAGGCAACTACCCCCTGAATCGTCATTCCCGCCCCCGATCGGGGTCGAGGGCAAGCTTTCGCAGGAATGACATTCGCGGGAATGTCATTCAGTAGCGGCGCGCGGCTACGCGTGCACCGGTTCCTTGCCCGCTACCGTGCACCGCCGCAGGATGCGCGCCTCCTCGACGGGGAAGTCGGTGCGCGCGTGGATGGAGCAGCGGTTGTCCCACATGAGCAGGTCGCCCACGCGCCACTGGTGGTCGTAGACGATACGGTCGTCCTCGGAGATGTCGAAAAGCTGGTCCAGGATGGCGTCGCTCTCGGCCCGGTCCATGCCTTCGATCTGGGCGGTCATGGTGCGGTTCACGTACAGCGCCTTCCTGCCGGTGACCGGATGGCGCACGAAGATGGGCTGTGAGTGGCTGCGGGCGCCGGTCAGGTCCACGTTGGGGTCGATGCGGTAGCGGTTGTAGTCATACACCTGGAAGACGGTTCGTCCCTCCAGCCGTTCGCGCAGCTCGCGCGGGATGTTGTCGTAGGCCCGGTACATGTTGGCGACGCGGGTCAACCCGCCTTGGCTCGTGACCTCCATCCCGTACAGCATGGTGACGATGTTGGGCACCGGGTAGAAGCAGGTGTCGTGGTGGAACCACATCTCGCCGTCGCCGAAGGAGGCGGTGTTGCCCGTGGGCCCGTCGTCGCTCCGGTTGGTCACCATCATCACCGGGCTGGCATAGGTGTCCTTCGGAGACTTGACGAAACGCGCCCCCACGGTGCGCTTGCCCAACTCGCCGAAGGTCGTGGCGAAGGCGGTCTGCTGGTCCTCGGTGAGGTCCTGCCCTCGGAACAGCAGGAGCACGTGCTCGTGGAACGCGTCCAGGATCGCTTCGCGGGCTTCCTGGTCCAGCGGCTCACGCAGGTCCAGTCCTTCGATCTCGGCGCCGATGGCGGCGCAAACGGGCTTGACGGTCAGGCTCATGGCATTCACCTCCGGAAACTTGGCGGATTCAGGCTTCTGTCCGTGCCGCGGCCCCTCACCGCAGCTCTTCGGGGAGGATGCGGCCGTTATCGACGATCATCTCCCCGTCGAGATGGAACGCGGCCCGGCGCAGGATCAGGTCCTCGTGGGCCAGCGTGGTGTTCTTGCCGCCCAGGGCGTAGTTGGCGCCGAAGGCGATCTGTACGTTGCCGTAGGTCGAGCGGGCGTCCCGGGCGCCTTCTTCGGTGCCGCGTTGAGCCACCTCCACCCAACGGGCGCGGGCGTCCGTGCCCCAGCCGATGTGCGAGATGATGAAGGCCTGGGGGTCTCCCGATTGCTCCAGGTGCTCTCTCAACAGCAGGGCGTCGACGCCGCCGTCCACCTCCGTGATGCGGCCGTCGCGCACGTCGATGCGCACCGGGTCCTGGACGTAGCGGCCGAGCATCACCAACAGGTCGCCGGGATCCATGATCAGCGTGCCGTTGGCGCTGTCCTCCAGCGGTGCGCAGTACAGGAACCCCGAGGGCCAACTGTCCCACCGACCCGGAATGTCGCTGATGCCGTACTGGGTGACGCCGCGCCGGCCGTCCTTGCGCATGGAGAGGTCCGTGCCGGTCTTCGTGGTGACGCGTATCTCGCCGGCCTGCTCGAGTAGTTGGGCGCCCTTCAGGGTCCGCTGCCGCACCCCTTCGTCCGGAAAGCAGCGCCGTAGCTGGTCTTCGGTGCCGCGCACCTGGAGCACCCGGGTGCCCCCCGAAAGCACGTCCGCGAGACCCTTGCCATAGAGATAGAGGACACCAGCGGTGGTCAGGTCCACCACCAGGTGCGCCGTCTTGAGGATCTCCAGCACCGGAGCCACGTTGGTGTCGTTGCCCGTGGTGCCCGGCAACAGCGGGATCTTGATCTCGAAGGCGCTGGCGGCCACTTCCTTGGCCCCCGCCAGGAAGGCCGCGGCGTAGTTGGAGTTGGTCCGGGTGTCGGTGAAGACGACGATCGTTTCGTCGGACGTGGCCTTGCACAGCGTCAGCTCGCGCAGGACCATGCCGTAGAGGTCGCCGGCGATGGCGCCGGTGGTGGGGAATCGTACCGTCATGGGCAATACCGCTGCACGGAATGGCTCTGTGCGCGACTCTATGCCCATGCGCGTGGGAGTGTCAAGTTGCCGGTTGAGGGTCCCGGCGGAAAGGGATACGCTGGCCCGCGCAGGAGGGCTTTGTCATACAAAGGTGGTTTGCGGGTGGCAGTCCGGCACGGAACCGCCGATGGAAAACCGAGTGGAGGTAGCATCCATGCAATGGCTCGAGAACGAGGTGGCCGTCGTGACCGGATCCGGATCGGGGATCGGCAAGGCGGTGGTGACGCGTTTCGTGGAGGAAGGCGCGAAGGTGGTGGCCTTCGATCTTTCGGCGCAGCGGCTGGCCGGCCTCAAGGAGGAGGTGGGCGACGGCGTGGCCGTGGTTTCCGGCGACGTGCGCAGCCTGGAGGACAACCGGCGCGCGGTGGCAACCGCCGTGTCGGAGTTCGGCAAGCTTACGGTGTTCGTGGGCAACGCCGGCATCCACGACGCCAGGCGGCCGCTGGCGGAGCTCTCGGACGAAGAGCTGGAGAAGGGCTACGAGGAGGTCCTCGGGGTAAACGTCAAGGGCTACCTGCTGGGCGCCAAGGCGGCCATCCCGGAGTTGATGAAGACCCGCGGGAACATGGTGTTCACGCTCTCGACGTCGTCCTTCTACGTGAGCGGCGGCACCCTGTACGTGGCCTCCAAGCACGCCGCGCTGGGAATAGTGCGGCAGTTGGCCAACGAGCTGGCGCCCACCGTCCGGGTGAACGGCGTGGCCCCGTCGGGCACGGCCACCGGCCTGCGCGCGGCGCCGTCCCTCGCCGCCGGCGCCGGCGGCGACGATGTCTTCGGCGCGCCGCGGCCGCAGGCTGGGATGGGCAGGAACCTCCTCGACGTCGCGGTGGTCCCGGAGGACCACGCCGCCGCCTACGTGATGCTGGCCTCGTCCCAGTCCCGCATCATGACCGGCGAGGTGATCCACACCGACGCCGGCCGCGGGGTGACGTCGGTGCTGGCGCCGCTGAGTACGACCTAGTCCCCGTATTCGTCATTCCCGCGAAAGCGGGAATCCAGGGGTTGGGCGGGGTGAAGCGACGTGTTTCCTCGCCCCACCACCCCTGGATTCCCGCTTTCGCGGGAATGACGATCCGGGGGCGTGACAATTCAAACAGTCTTCTGCGGCGCAGGCTCCTAGAAGAGTCCCGCCAGGATGGTTTCCGGCCAGGGCACGTGGAGGATGTGCTCGAAGACGCCGTAGACGAAGGCCCAGGCCACGGCGGCCAGGAGGCAGGCGAGGAACCAGCTTGCGCCGTAGGTCTTGGCGTAGCTGACGACGAACAGCGGCACGGCGGTGGGGAACCCGATGACCCGAATAGCCGCATAGAAGCCCAGGATCCAGCCCCAGATTTCGAAGTTGCCCCATCGGCTCCCCGACTGCAGGGACGGGGCGTCGAAGTGAATACCCTCCGCTTGCGGTTCGCCGGGACGCGAGCGCAGGTCCATGATGAGCTGGACCGCGGCCAGACAAACGCCGATGCCGCCCAGCAGGAAGATGATGATGGAGGCCCGCAGCTCGTCCCAGCCGTGCGCCACGCGGAGCGCCCACAGCAGCACCAGCCCGATCACCACGGCGAAGAGAGCGCCCTCGTAGTGTAAGCGCCGGTCCTTGTTCATGTCTTGTTCTCGCCGGGTCCGGCGGCGCGCTGTTGGCGCTCCCGCCGTGCCTTGAGCATGGGGTAGCAGAGTGACGCCGCCACCAGGAGCAGCAGGATGATCACCGCCGGGCGCAACAGCCATTCGAATCCGTAGCGGGTGTAGGAAAGCCACAGGTAGGTTTCCATCTTGGTGCCGAGCACCACCCCCAGCAGCAGCGGCGGCCGCGGCCAGCCGTGTCGCCGCATCATGAAGCCCAGCAGCGAGAACACCAGCAACGCCCGCAGGTCGTTGACGCTGAAGTTGGCGGCGAAGGCGCCGATAAAGACGAACACCGCCACCAGCGGCACGATGCTGTGGAACGGCATGAAGCAGGCCCGGGCCATGGGCTTGGCGAGGAGCCCGCACAGCGCCACGGCGAGGACGTTGCCGATCACCAGCGTCCAGATCACCGCGAAAGTGAGGTCGAGCTGGGTGGTCAGCATGTCCGGTCCTGGCTTGATGCCCACCGCCACGAAGGCGGTGAGGATCAGCGCCGTGGAGGTGCTTCCAGGGATGCCGAAGGCCAGGGTGGGGATGTAGCCGCCGCCTTCCTTGGCGTTGTTGGAGGCCTCCGGTGCGATCACCCCGCGGATGTCGCCCTTGCCGAAGTTCTCGGTGTTCCTCTCGGTCTGCACGGCGTGGGCATAGGCGAACCAGTCCGCCACCGAGCTCCCCAGGCCCGGCAGGAACCCCACCCACGCGCCGATGGCGGACGAGCGCACCATCAGCCACCAATGGCGGAAGACGTCCTTGATCCCGTCGAGAAATCCGCTGCCGAGCTCTTCGTGCTCGGCGATGCTGGTCTTGCGGCTCGCCAGGTCGATGATCTCGGGTATGCCGAACAGGCCCAGGGCGACGATGATGAGGCTGATGCCGTCCCAGAGATAGTCGTAGTCGAAGTCGAAGCGCGGTATGCCCGATTTGACGTCCATGCCGATGGTGGCGACG
>JAPOPM010000081.1 GCA_026712905.1 Deltaproteobacteria bacterium | reverse complement strand
GCTGCTGGCGCTCACCTGGGTCTCCCTCATCCCGTTCCTGCAGGTGCCCTCCGCGGCGGCATTCGGCACAGTGTCGCTGGACAACTTCCGCGCGGTGCCGTGGGCCAACCTCATGACCGGGCTGCGCAACAGCGTCATCCTGCTCGTGACGGTGCCGACCCTGAGCTTGGTGGCGGGCATGGCCATCTCCTGGCTGGTGATCCGCTCCAATTGGCGCATGGCCCGCACCCTGGACGTCTTGGCTTTCCTGCCCCACGTGATTCCCAACCTCATCTTCGCCGTGGGCGCGTTCCTGCTGGCCATCGTCTGGTTCCCGGCCGAGTGGGGACTGTTCGAACGCGGCATCGGCATCATCATCCTGGTGTACGTGGTGACCCGCATCAGCTTCGCCACCCGCATGCTCAACAGCGGTCTGGTACAGATCCACGAGGAACTGGACGAGGCCGGCTATGTGGCCGGGCTCGGGCCCATGGGCGTGATCCGCAAGATCCTGGTGCCCTTGCTCTCGCCCACCCTCTTGTACTCATGGTTGTGGATGGCGCTGCTGGCGTTCCGGGAGCTGACCATGGCGGCCTTTCTCGCCAGCAGGGACAATCTCACCCTGCCGGTGATCATCTGGTCCATGTGGACCGCCGGGCGGCTCAACCAGGCGGCGGCCGTAGCCCTGGTGTTCGTGGGTTTGATGACGCCGTTGATCGTGCTGTACTACGTGTTCGGCAGGAGGCACATCGGTGTCGTCCAGTGACATCGCGGGGGACCGATAGCCGATGATCGAAATCCGCGGCTTGGCGAAAGACTTTCAGCGCGCCGGCGAGTCCACCGTCCACGCACTCCGGACCATTGACCTCACGGTGGAGCGGGGCGAGTTCTTCGTGCTGCTGGGACCCAGCGGCTCGGGCAAGACCACGCTGCTGCGCTGCGTCGCGGGTCTGGCGGTCCCGGATCGCGGCGAGATCGTGCTGGACGGCGTCACCGTCTACTCACGGGAGAAACGCGTGCTGGTGCCGCCGGAGCGGCGCGGGCTGGGCATGGTGTTCCAGTCCTACGCCATCTGGCCGCACATGACCATCTTCGAGAACGTCGCGCTGCCGCTGGCTCAGAAACGGCCCAGGCTGGGCAAGGCCGAAATCCGCGAGCACGTCAGCCAGGCGCTGTCCCTGGTGGGTCTCGATGGCATGGAGCGCCGTCCGACGCCGCTCCTGAGCGGCGGCCAGCAGCAGCGGGTGGCGCTGGCGCGCTCCCTTGCCACCGAGCCGGTGTTGCTCTTGATGGACGAGCCCTTGAGCAACCTCGATGCCCGGCTGCGGGAGGAGGTCCGGAAAGAAATCCGCAACCTGGCCGCCCGGCTCGACATCACGATCCTGTACGTGACCCACGACCAGATGGAAGCCATGGAACTGGCGGACCGCATCGCCGTCATGCACGAGGGCGATATCCTGCAGCAGGGATCGCCCGAGGAGCTCTACTACCGGCCCGCGGACCCGCGGGTGGCGCAGTTCTTCGGTTCCACTAACTGGCTTGACGGGCGCATCCGCGACAGGGAAGCGGTGGAGACGGCCGTGGGCTGCCTTGCTGTGCCCGAATCGGGCACACGCACGGCCGGCGAAGCCGTGGTCTGCGCCGTGCGGCCGGAGGACGTGGAGTTGAGCCCGGACGGGCAGGAGGAGCCGCCGTCGGAGAACCGCTTCCCCGGCCGCGTGGTCTCCAACGTGTTTCTCGGTGACCACCGGGTCTACACCGTCGAGGTCGGCGAGCACCCCCTGCTGGTCCGGACCCTGGCGTCCGTGCTCCTGGGCGGCAATGTCGACGTGCGCATTCCGCGGGAAAAGGTCTGTGTCTTTCGGGCGCCTTCACGCGACGAGATCGCGCCCGCGGGCGGTTCTTGACAGATACGGCAATAGATGGGATGGCTGGCGCAAGTCCATACCAGGCCCCGGATCGTCATTCCCGCGAAAGCGGGAATCCAGGGGTGGTGGGGCGAGGGAACACGCCGCTATACCCCACCCAACCCCTGGATTCCCGCTTTCGCGGGAATGACGATCCGGGGGTGTGACAATTCAACCAGTCTCCTAGGCAAGCGCATATTCGATTCGGGGAGGGACCTGACCATGGCGCGGCATTACCGATGCATCTCGGCCGATTCGCACCTGGATATCCGGCCGGAACGTTGGCGCGACCGGGTGCCGGAACGCTGGCGCGAGCGCGCCCCGAGGACCGTGACCCTGGCCAACGGCAACGATGGGATCCTCGTCGAGAACCGCGCGCCCCGGAGTCCCGGCGCCACCACCATCACGGGCATTCCCTACGAGCAGCACGGTCTTCAGAAGTACTGGTTCGAGGGGCCGGGCACGGGGGCGCCGGAGCAGCGGCTTTGGGAGCAGGACCAGGACGGGGTCGACGCCGAGGTGCTGTTCACCCACGGCTCCTATCCCATGTTCTGGCGCGGCATCTCCGACGACGAGGCCTACCTGGCGGTGATCCGCGCCTACAACGAGTGGCTGGCCGAGGAGTACTGCGCCTACAGTCCCAACCGGATCATCGCCATGGGGGTCCTCCCGGACACGGGCGTGGACGACGCCGTGGCGGAGATGGAGTACTGCGCCAAGGCCGGTCTCAAGGGCGTCAACCTCCATCGCTTTCCCGCCGGCCACTCCTACGTCACCCCCGAGGACGACCGTTTCTGGGACGCGGCCGTGGACCTGAAGATGCCCATCGCCTCGCACACCTTCGGCGGCACCACCCGGCTCGGCAACAAGGGGCCGGTCTTCCTCTACCCCGGCATCGGCGCGGCCAAGTCCGAGCGCGACCCGGTGACGCTGCTGTTCCGCTTCGCCGGCGAGCAGCCCATCGCGCCGCTGCAGATGGCCATGGCCGGGGTCTTCGACCGCCTGCCGGACCTGCGGGTCTACTGGGCCGAGAGCCAGTGCGGCTGGCTGCCGTACAGCTTCGACCAGATCGACGACAACTACGAACGCAACCGCTACTGGGGCGAACGCGACTACGGGATCAAGCCCACCGCCCGGCGCCCCAGCGAGTACCTGCGCGACAACTGCCTGTGGGGTTTCATGCGCGACCCGTGGGGCGTCAAGTGCCGCGAGGAGATCGGCGTGAACATCCTGTTGTGGGGCAGCGACTTCGCCCACGCCACCGGCAACTGGCCGCACTCCCAGGACGTCATCAACGAGACGTTCGTCGATGTGAGCGAAGAGGATCGTTACGCCATGCTGGCGGGCAACGCCATCGAGTTCTTCCGGCTCGATGCCGCCATCGATCTGGAAAAGGAGCCCGGAGCCATGATGGCGGGTACGGGGACCGGAGCATAGCGAAGCGAAATCGAAATGAGGCAACTACGTAACAGAGCGTCATTCCCGCTTTCGCGGGAATGACGATTCAGGGAGTTGTTGCCTCTCTCAGATGGCGTTTTGACACAGCCTGTTTCGCGGGAATGACGAATACGGGGTCTATGCGGTCGTCGCCCCGAACCCCGAGCGCCAAGCCTCGGTAACAAGGAGGGCCATCCCATGCGTTCTATTCTCTCTGTCGCAACCACCGTCTTTCTCTTCGGGGCGCTGTCCGGCATGGCCGAGGCGTCGGCCCTCGACGACCTGGTGGCCAAGGCCAAGGCGTCGAGCGGCGTCATCACCATGACTCTGGAGGGGGTGCCGCCGGAGATCATTCGCGCCAAGGAAGATGCCTTCCAGAAGCGCTTTGGTTTCAAGCTGCGCCTGGAATCGGAGCCCGGCCATCACCGCAAGGCTCCGGTGAAGATCATGCAGGCGGCCAAGACGGGCCGCGGCGTGGTGGACATGTGGGACGGCGGGCTGCCGCTGGTGCTGCGCATGTTCAAGGCCGGCCACACCCGGCAGCCGCCGTGGGAGGCCGTCTACGAGGGCTGGCCCCTGGCGCGAAAACTGCGCGCGGCGGTCCCGGACATTAAGAGCGCCGGCGGGGCATCGTTGCGCGACCATTGCCTGCACCACCAGCAGGGGACCTGGACGATCGTGTACAACACCCGGAAGGTGAAGCCCGAAGAGCTGAAGGGGATCCGGTTCGAGGACCTGACGGACGAGAAATGGCGCAACCGGGTGGTCTGGGACGTGCGCGCGCTGGGCCTGTACGTGTTGCCGTTCGCCCCTGGCTGGAGCGAGGAGCGGCTGCGAGTGTACGCCCACAACCTCGGCGCCAACGGTGTCAGGCTGGTTTCCGGCGGCACCTCGGGCGTTTTGCAGGCGCTCATCCAGGGTGAGGGCGACATCGCGGTGGCTTCCATGGTCCAGGTCGTGCAGCAGAAAACGCTGGGCGCGCCGCTCGACATGACCTTCGCGGGCATGGTGCTGGGCAACCTCACGGTTTCCTGCCTCATCCAGCCCGGCGTCAACGATCCCAACATGGCGGCCCTCTACTGGGGCTGGAACCATTTCGACGGCAACTACACCGAGGCCGCCATCACCGGCGGGGGAGTGTTCCGCATATACGAGGAGGAGGCGGACCGCCTGCCGCTGGTGAAGTTGGCGCGCCAGCACGGCATCAAGTCCGTGGAACAGGTTGCCGGACCCAGGACCGAAGAGCAGGCGAAGCTCGCGGGGAAGTACCGCAAGACCGCCATCAACGCTCTGAAGGCCGGAATCGCAAGCAAGAAGAAGATCACGGAATAGGGCGGTCCGGCCTCCGAGCACCGGCGGTTGCGGCGCGGCTGGGGTGTAGCGCACATCCCGAGCCGAGCCGTCCCGCTTCGGTGGCCCACCCCCGGCCCTTGTAGCAGCCATGGGAAGTCCCCCAGGCGCGCATTCGCAGCCGGCCCTGTCCCGGCTGCGGCAGTTCCGGCAGCCCGGCGCCCTGTCCGTGCTCGCGGTGCTGGTGGTGCTGGTCATCGTGCCGCTGTTCTTCATGGTGCTGGCGAGCTTCCGTCCCGAAGGGCTGCTGCCGCTCGAGCCCGGCCCTTTCACCGTCTCTCCCTACATCGAGGCCTTCACCGGCGCCGACTTCACGCCCATCATCCGCGACACGCTGCTGTACTCCGGGCTGGGGGTGCTGTTCGCGCTGCCCATCGCGTTCGGATTCGCGTTCCTCACCGAGCGCACGGACATGCCGCTGCGCAACTCCATGTACGTGCTCATGTTCGTTCCCATGAGCACGCCGGTGTTCGCCACGGCACTGGGATGGGTGCTGCTGCTGGGGCCCCGGGGCGGCACCGTCAACGTGTATCTGCGCATGCTCTTCGGCATCGAGTCGGGCGAGGGGCCGTTCAACATCTTCAGCATGACCGGGCTGGTCTTCGTCCACGTGCTCGGCATCATTCCGACCATGTGGCTCTTCCTCACCGCGGTGCTGCGCCAGATGGACCCGGCCCTGGAGGAGGCCGCGCTAACGTCCGGGGCCTCGCGCTGGCAGGTGCTGCGCACCGTGACCGCGCCGCTCATGCGCCCGGGCGTGGCCGCGGTGGGCATCTATTTCTTCGTCACCGGCCTGGAGTCCCTGGAGTTGCCGCTGGCCCTGGGGCCCACCGCCGGGATCGAGCTTCTGTCCACCAAGATCTTCTTCAGCCTGCTGCCTTCGGCGGACCTGGGTGTCAACTACGGCATTCCGGCGGCCTTCGGCATGCTGGGGTTGGCCATGGGGGTGCTGGGAAGCCTCATCTACATTCGCTTGGTGCGCCAAACCTCCCAGTTCGCCGTGATCACGGGCAAGGGCTACCGCCCCCGGCTCATCCCCCTCGGGCGCTGGCGGTACGTGGCCCTGGGCGCGGTGGCGCTCTTCATCCTGATGAAGGTGGTGCTGCCGTTCGCCATCCTGCTGTACGCGAGCTTCCTGCGCTTCTACGTGCCGCCGGTGCTGGAGTTCGCCGCGGACATGCGCTGGACGCTGCTCCACTACACGCGGCTCCTGGACTACCGTTTCTTCGGCAGCTACTTCGTCAACACTCTGATCGTCGCGCTGGAGGCCGCCACGCTGACCATGCTGCTGGTGAGTTTCATCGGCTGGCTGTTGGTGCGCCGACCCTCCAGGCTCACGGACCTCATCAACGTCGTGGCGTTCATGCCCTTGGCCATCCCGGGCGTCATCTCGACCCTGGCGCTCTTCCTCATGTTCGTGGGTACGCCGCTCTACGGCACGCTGATCCTGCTGACCCTGGCGTTCGTGGCCCGCTACTTGGCTTTCGGCACCCGGCTCATGCACTCCGCCATGCTGCAGCTCCACCACGAGCTGGAGGAGGCCTCGCAGGCGAGCGGCGCCAACAACCTGCAGACCTTCCTGCGCATCACGCTGCGGCTCCTGATCCCGGCCTTTCTCAGCGGATGGCTCTGGGTACTGGTGCACGCCGCCAAGGACTTCTCCGTGGCGCTGCTGCTGGCGTCGGCCGGCAGCGTGCTGGTGGCGAATATCATCTACGAGGCCTTCATCGGCGGGCACTTCAACGAGTCCGCCGCCATGCTGGTGGTGCTGATCACCTTCAACCTGATCTTCGTCATCGCGGGCAGGAAGGTCATCGGGCAGTCCATCGCGCAGTAGTTTCTCAGGTCAAAGTTCGGGATTTGCCGCCAACGCCGCGTTGGCCCTTCGCCGACGATGGCCTATAGTGTTCCGATGCTGGACACACCGCTCTCCGTTCTTGACCTGTCACCCATCGTCGAGGGCGGCGACGCTCGCCAGGCGTTGCTCAATACCATCGACTTGGCGCGTCATGCCGATGGTTGGGGCTATACGCGCTATTGGCTGGCCGAGCATCACAACATGGCCGGAATCGCCAGCGCGGCGACGGCGGTGGTGGTCGGCCAGGTCGCCCAGGCAACCGCGACCATCCGGGTCGGCGCCGGCGGGGTCATGCTGGCCAACCATGCCCCGCTCGTCATCGCCGAACAATTCGGTACCCTCGCGGCGCTCTTTTCAGGCCGGATCGATCTGGGCGTGGGTCGCGCACCCGGCACCGACCGCAACACCGAGCGTGCTCTGCGCCGCACCTTGGTCGGCAATATTGACGACTTCCCGCAAGACGTGCTGGAACTGCGACACTATTTCAAGGAACCGGCACCGGACCAGTTCGTGCACGCCGTCCCGGGCGCCGGCCTGAACGTGCCGATCTGGATCCTGGGCTCCAGCCTCTACGGCGCCCAGCTAGCCGCCGCCCTCGGGCTTCCCTATGCCTTTGCCTCGCACTTTGCGCCGGCGGCCCTTATGCAGGCCATCGCCGTCTACCGCCAGCGCTTCGAGCCGTCGGCGCAACTGGACAGGCCCTATGTCATGGTGGGGATGACCGTCGTCGCCGCCGATACCGACGAGGAAGCCCACTTCCTCAGGACCTCGATCCTGCAGTCCTTCGTCAACCGGCGCCGCGGTCTGCGGGGCACGCTGCCGCCGCCGGTCGCCGGTTTTGAAGATCAAGTGGCGCCGCACGAGCGTGCGATGATCCAGGAGTCTCTGTCCTGCTCCGCCGTCGGTGCGCCCGTTACGGTCGAACGCGGGATCGCCGCCTTCGTCGACCGCACCGGAGCCGACGAGGTCATGATCACCGCGAACATCCATGATCACGCCAAGCGGCTGCGGTCCTTCGAACTGGTGGCTGGATTGATGGGCTCCGCCCCGGAGCTTGAGCAAGGCAACGCGCGCTGATTCGCCGCGTGTACGGGGACCGGAGGATGTCGAGGTGCTTGAGTCAAGGCCATATTTATGGAAATATGGGTCCATGAAGACTACCATCGAGCTCCCCGATGCCGTGTTTAGGCAGGCGAAGATCGTCGCGGCCGCACGCGGTATTACGCTCAAGCGGTTTTTCACTGAAGCGCTCGTCGAGCAACTTCGGAACCAAACGAAGGATGTCCGCACCGGCGGAACGGATCCTCCATGGATGGCCGGGTTCGGCGAACTCGCGGATCTCTCGAGCGAGACCCGTCGCGTTCTCAGTGTGATTGAGGAGGCGTTCGAGCGCCTCTCCTCCGAAGACCTGTCATGATCCTCGACACCAACGCCTTGTCTGCCTGGGCAGAGGGTCGCGCGGAAATCATGGCGGCGCTTCGGTCGGCGGAACGCTTGGTGGTGCCCAGTGTTGTCCTTGGGGAGTACTACTTCGGTATCCGTCAGTCACGGTATCGAAGCCGTTACGAGGAATGGCTTGCCCGGTACTTGCCGCTGACGGAAATCGCTGCCGTGACGTCGGCTACGGCTGATGTCTACGCGGACATTCGCGTCCAACTCAGGCGTTCGGGCACTCCCATACCGCCGAATGACGTCTGGATCTCGGCGTTGGCCCGTCAACACAACCAGCCGGTATTAAGCAACGATAGGCATCTTGACGCCGTCGAAGGCGTCCGTCGAATCACCTTCTGAACGGAAGAGCCGTTTCTCGGGCCGGGTTTCCGTGTCCGTGTGCAGCGGTGCCGCCGAGGCTTACGCTCTCTCCTCCCGATCCAGCCCGGTCATCTCCAGCATCGGCCGGTCGGTGACGGAGAAAAGAATTGCCGGCTCGGTTTCCGACGCGTTGCGGAAGTGGTGCCAGCGCCAGGGGGGCAGGGTGAAGGCGTCGTTGATGTCCCATTCGAGCTCGATGGGCTCGTCGCGGTCGACGACGGTGACGCCCTGGCCCTGGACGGCGTGGTAGTGGGTGGTGCCCGTGTGGCGGTGCGGGCGGGTGGTCTGGCCGGGCAGCAGCATCTGGATGTGGCAGGTCATGGTCAGGAACGTGTGGCCGCCGGTAACGGGGTTCTTGTATTCGAGGAGGACGCCGTCGTGGGGGTCGCCGCCGCCAGCGTCCGCCACCGTGTTCAAGGCCTCCAGGGTTTCGTCCCACTTGTAGTGGTAGGGCACGCCGGCGGCGCCCTCGTAATGCACTTCGGGTTGCCGGATGGGGCCGAAGAGGCGGCGCGACGCGCCTTCCTTGCGGGTCAGAGGCTGCTGGACCCCTTCCGACCACTCTTCCCGAAACCGGGAGGCGCCGAGGAAGTTGACCACGCCGACGTCGAGGGCGTCGATCCAGATGATGGGTTCCTTGGAGTCGTTCACATGGTCGTGCCACACCCAGTTGGGCTGGATCAGCAGGTCCCCCGGCTGCATGGTCATGGGCTCGCCGTTGGATGTGGTGTAGGCGCCGCCACCCTGCACCACGAACCGGAGCGCGGTGTTGGTGTGGCGGTGGGCGGGTGCGGCTTCGCCGGGCATGACGATCTGGTAGCCCATGATGATGGTGCGGCTTGCGGTCTCCAGGCCGACGTTGCGCCGGAAAGCCTCCGAGCCGAGGGTGATCACGTCGGCGGCTTGCATCAGCGCGGGATGGACGTCGTCCCAGCGCCAGAGCCTGGGCTCGACATTGTGGTGCTCGCGCTGGCGCTGCCAGTAGCCCACCAAGCCGAGATCGGCGAACCTTGCGTGCAACTCGTCACGTCTCTTCTGGTTGTCGGATGCGACCTTGGCCATTCCAGTATCCTTTTCGGTCCGATTTGCCGGCCCCCGTGCGCGTGATCCCGACGAACTCGTCCCGCGCGCCTCAGGCCGCGGCCTCGGCTTGCAGCGGGTAGGTCTCGCACAGCTTGCGCCAGCGCTGGGCGATGGCCTTGGCCTCCGCCCGGGTCTCGTCCGTGGTGACCCGGAAGGGCGGTCTGCCCGGCCCGGCGTAGCAGTAACCGGCTTCGTTGATGGAGATCTTGCCTTCCACTGGATCGGTCAGGCTCGGATCCTTTCCGCCCACCCGCGCCATGGCCATGCAGATCTCCTTGACCTCGTCCCAGCGGCCCTCGCGGCCTGCCTGGTAGGCCCGGATCACCGGCGAAGGGCCCATCCACGCGTTGATGGACCAGCATCCGGCGGCCCCCATGGTCATGTAGGGGAACATCTGGTTCTGGTTGGTCATGACGCTGATCTTGCCGCGCACGATGTCCATGAGCTGCATGAACTGCATGGGGGTGCGGTGGCTGTCCTTCATGCCGACGATGTTGGGCCGGCTGACCAGCTCCTTGAACGCCGGCACCGGAATGTGGATGTGGTGGTTGCGCGGGTTGTGGTAGATGAAGATGCCCAGCTCGGGATGCTCGTCCGCCAGGTCGAAGTAGAACTGCACGGCGTTGGGCACGCTCGACTTGAAGTAGAAGGGCACGCCCACGAGCACCGCGTCAGCCCCGGCCTTGGCGGCATGGTCCATCTTGATCAGCACTTCGCGCGTGTTCAGGCTCGTGCAGCCGATGACCACGGGAATGCGCCTGTTCACGGTGGCGACGGTGGCCTCGGTGAGGGTCGCGAACTCGTCCCACAGGAGAGTGTGGCACTCGCCGAAGGTGCCGGTGGTGGTGAGCACGTTGATGCCGTCGCGCACCGCCTGGTCGACGCTGCGCTCCAGCTCCGGCACGTTGATCGTGTCCTTCGCGCGCGGCGAGTCGGCGTCGTCGGTTGTGAAGGACGGCATCATGGCCATCACGCCGTGGATGTCGCTTGCTTGGATCATGGTTTCTCCCTTCTTGGGGCGGGCGGGGGATGCGAGCGGGTCACCGGCGAAGGCCGGGGCGAAAACCGTCTCGCTCGGCCGCCACGCTATCAACTCGCCCTGGGGGTGTCAATACGAGCCCGCGGGCCGAGGGAGGGGGTGCCACGAGGCCGCGTTGACAGGGTTTCGCGGCCGGATGTATACGTGCTGAAGCTTCGGATGTTCACGCAACTCACTCTCGCCGGGAGGTCCTTCTCATGGCTTCATTGATTCCCAGACAGGCCGCCATCGCGGTCAACGATCTCGTGGACAACTGCGCCAACGTGCAGCCCGGCATGCAGGTGCTGATCCTCGCCGTGCACGACGGCAACTACGGCGGCCTCAACCTCGTGGACGAGGACGCGGTGGCGTGGGTGCAGGCCGCGGTGCAGCAGCGCGGTGCCGACCCCTACGTGCTGTGGACCGACACGCCCGTGCGGCCCACCGTGCTCTGGGGCGACGGCGCCGACCCGGGCAAGGCGTGGCGCGTGCCCAAGGTGGTGCGCAACGCCATCCAGGGAGCCGACGTGCTCATCAGCTACGGCGTCGACTTCACCTACGAGGAAGAGCTGCGGGAGATCCCGGAGATCCTGGAGGAGCGCGACATCCCGCTGGCGCGCAACATGGCCACCACGGCGCCGCTGCTGGCCAGCAACTGGGGGCTCACCCCGTACGAGCTGGTCTCCGAGATCCGCATCCAGACCGCGGCCCTGGTGACCCCCGGCGCCAAGTGGGTGATGGAGCATCCCAACGGCTCCTACATCGAGGGCATTGTCGAGAAGCCCTTGGGCGCGGAGCACTACGCCGACTACCGCACCGTGGGCCTGTACCGCCCGTTCCCCGAAGGGGTCTTCCCCTCCATCCGGTCGAGCGCGGCCGAGGGCCTCGGCATCATCGACGAGATCGGCGTCATCTGGGGCCGGCACATCGGTGTGCCCTGTCCCTTCAAGGAGCCGGTGCGGGTGCACATCGAAGGCGGCTACATGCGCAAGTTCGAGGGCGGGGAAGAAGCCGATACCCTCACCCGCTTCTACAAGTTCATGTCCAAGTACCTGGGGGAGAAGGCGTACGAGGTGCGCGGCTTCCACGGCGGCGTGCATCCGTCCGCCATCCTGGAGCCGCACCAGTGTCCGAACACGCCCTACCGGCACTTCGTCGAGCACCACCACTGGAGCAGCTTCCACTTCCACATGGGCAACAGCCGCACCACCAAGACCTTCCCGTACCTCATGCACATCTCCGGCGAGATGCGCGGCGGCACTCTCAGGGTAGGGGACAACTACATCTACAAGGACGGGCGCCCGGCCGCCGCCAGCCATCCGAAGGTGCGGGAGATCGCCGCCAAGTATCCCGACCGGCCGGGGCTGGAACCGGAGCGGTGGTTGCAGACGCCGCGCTGACGGCTTCAATCGACGCGGAGGATCGTTCATGGCGCGGCAGTATCGTTACATTTCGGCGGACAGCCACTTCGAATCGCCCCCGGACATGTGGACCCCCCGGGTTCCGGCGAAATACCGTGACCGGGCTCCTCGGCGCATCAAGCTGTCCAACGGCATGGACGCCATCGTCGAGGAAGGCAAGCCCATCGAGTACAGCGGCACCAACCAGTTCGCGGGCAAGTCGCCCGAAGAGTTCAGTCCCGTGGGCCTCGACTTCGACGGCGCCCGTGGCGCGGGCACGGGCGAGGAGCGGCTCAAGGAGCAGGACGCCGACGGCATCGATGCCGAGGTGCTCTACGCCACCGAGGCGCGCAACACCGCCATCCGGGACAAGGACGCGTTTCTGGCCATCGTGCGCGCCTTCAACGACTACTTCATCGAGGATTTCTGCGCGGCGGCGCCGGACCGGCTTCTCGGCGTGGCCGTGCTGCCCAACATCGGGGTCGACGAGGACATCGCCGAGATGACACGCTGCGCCGAGAAGGGCTTCAAAACGGTGCGGCTGCATACCTATCCCAGCGGCAAGGGCCATCCCACGCCCGAGGATGACCGCTTCTGGGCGGCGGCGCTGGACCTGGACATGCCCCTCACCATCCACACCTCGTTCCCGCAACGGACGCGCGGGCGCGACGTCTATCACCTGAAGTACCCGAGAGAGCCGCAAGGGGAGGAACGTCCGCCCGACTTCCTCCAGCGTATTGCCCGTCACGGCATCTATCACTGCGGCGCCGTGGAGGCCGCGCAGCTCGTGCTCGCCGGCGTCTTCGACCGCTTCCCCAAGCTGCGCATCTACTGGGCGGAGAACAACATCGGCTGGATCCCGTACTTCTACCAGCAGATGGACCAGGCCTATAAGGTCAGCGCCCCATGGGCCGAACGGCTGCTGGGGCTCAAACGCCTGGACCGGCTCCCCAGCGAGTACCTCAAGGAGCACGCCCTGTGGGGCTTCTTCGACGACCCCATCGGCGTGGACCTGCGCCACCACGTGGGCGTGGACAAGATCATGTGGTCCACGGACTTCCCCCACATCGTCACCCACTGGCCCCGTTCCCTGGAGATCATGGAGCAACAGCTCGCCGGCGTGCCCGACGACGAGCGGGAGTTGATGCTCGCCGGCAACGCCGTGCGCTTCTTCCATCTGGACGCGGCGTGACTTGAGCGCCCTTCGATTTCGCTCCGCTGGCGTTCCGCTACGCTCAGGACGAACGGTGAAAAGACGCTACGAACGAATGGCAGCGAAATAGCCCCAACCGTTCGTCCTCAGTCCTTCGACAAGGCTCAGGACAAGCGAAGTCGAAGGGCGGGCTTCCCGTGGGTTCGGTCCTGCTTCCGCTCAACCGGCGGGTTCATGCGCGGTTTCCCAGGACGGCGTACAGCGGGTCTGCGCCGGCGCCCTCTGCGATGGGCGTGGCCGACCGCACGTGCTCCCAGTTGCCGGCCTCGGTGAGGTAGGACTCCACGAGCTGCTGTTGTCCCTGTCCGCTGAGATGGTGCCATATGGCGACGGCCTTGGTGGGGAAGCAGCGGTTGGAGAAGGTGATGACGAGCGGCCCGCCGGGGGTCACCACGCGTCCGATGTCGCGGATTACCGCGACCGGTTTGACCAGATAGTCCACGGACACGCAGATGCACGCGGCGTCGAACTCGCCGTCGGCGTAGGGCAGGGTGGGGCGGTCGTTGAGGTTGTGCAGGGTGTAGGCGGTGAGGCGGGGATTGGCCTGAAGCTCCCGCTCGTTCATCCCCAGCCCCACGACTCTACCAAAGGTCATCTCCGGGGGCAGGTGGCTGATCCAACTGCTCATGAGGTCGAGGACCGCGCCGCCTGCGGGCAGCGTTTCCCGGTAGAGCCGGGTGACCGCGGCGATGGCGCGGTCGTCGATGTGGGTCACCAGCCGGGGTTCTTCGTAGAACTCCTCGTCCGGTGACTCGTCCATGCGCGCGAACGCTTGCGGCGGTAGCGGGTGGGTGATCATGTTGCGGCTCGGCACCGAACGTTATTGCCGCTTCCCAGTCTGTGTCAAGACTTCGCGTGGATACGAAATGGTGCCGACGCCCCTTCCCGTCATTCCCGCGGAAGCGGGAATCCATGGGTGGGGAGGAGCAATCCGGGCGTATTCCCCGCCTCACCCCGCCTGGATTCCCGCTTCCGCGGGAATGACTCTTCGGGGCGTTGGGTGCCCGTTCTCATCCAACTGGTGTTTTGACACACTCGCCTTCGCGGGAATGACTCTTCGGAGCGTCAGCGCCATTCCCCGTTTCAGCGTGGTTTTGACACGGCCGCTTCCCCGGGGATGACGATTCGGGGAGTCCGCGGGGAATGACGGAGCACAGAGGGTTCCGACCCGCGGGGACGATTTGTATAGTAGGGTTGACGGGCGTGGTTTACAAACCGGCAACGGAGGGCTCATGAGCAACGATGATCGTCAGGTGATTTTCTCGCTGATCGGGGTGGGCAAGGTCCATCCGCCCAAGCGGCAGGTGCTCAAGGACATCTACCTGTCGTTCTTCTACGGCGCCAAGATCGGGGTCCTCGGCCTCAACGGCGCGGGCAAGAGTACGCTGCTGCGGATCATCGCGGGGGTCGAACAGGAGTATCTTGGGGAGATCACGTTTTCCAAGG
Organism: Deltaproteobacteria bacterium; assembly: GCA_026712905.1. Lineage (NCBI taxonomy): Bacteria > Pseudomonadati > Myxococcota > Myxococcia > Deltaproteobacteria bacterium. Next base: position 51,861 of record JAPOPM010000081.1, on the reverse strand, counting down.
GATACTCCGTCGGTCTTCTGGAGCAGGAGCCGCGGATGGATGCGGACAAGACGGTCAAGGAGGTGGTGGAAGAGGGCTGCTCCCGGATGCTGGAGCTTATGGCGGAATACGAGACCGTCAGCGCACGGTTCGGGGAGGACCTGGGCGCGGACGAGATGGATGCCCTGCTCGAGCAGCAGGCCAAGCTACAGGACGAGATCGAGGCGGGCAACGGCTGGGAGCTGGAGAGCCAGTTGGAAGTGGCCATGGACGCGCTCCGCTGCCCGCCGCCCGAGGCGAAGGTCGACGTGCTCTCCGGCGGCGAGCGCCGGCGTGTCGCCCTGTGCCGCCTGCTGATTCAGGAGCCGGACATCCTGTTGCTGGACGAGCCCACCAACCACCTGGACGCGGAATCGGTGCAGTGGCTGGAGCAGCATCTGGCGCGCTACAAGGGCACGGTCATCGCCGTGACCCACGACCGCTACTTCCTGGACAACGTCGCCGGCTGGATTCTGGAACTCGACCGGGGCCACGGCATTCCCTTCGAGGGCAACTACTCTTCGTGGCTGGAGCAGAAACAGGCCCGGCTCGCGCAGGCGGAGAGGTCGCTGTCGCGGCACCGCAAGACCCTGGAGCGGGAGCTGGAGTGGATCCGCATGTCGCCCCGCGCGCGGCAGGCCAAGGGCAGGGCCCGGCTCACGCGCTACGAGCAGCTTCTCGGGCAGGAGCAGGAGAGCGCGCAGGAAGACCTGGAGATCTACATCCCGCCGGGGCCGCGCCTGGGGGACATGGTGCTTCAGGCGGAGGGGCTCACCCACGGGTTCGGGGACCGGCTCCTGTTCGAGGACCTGAGTCTCATCATGCCGCCGGGCGCCATCGTCGGCGTCATCGGCCCCAACGGCTCGGGCAAGACCACGCTGCTGCGCATCGTCACCGGCGGCGTCGAGTGCCAGTCGGGCTCGTTCCGCATGGGCGAGACCGTCCGGGTGGGCTACGTGGACCAGAGCCGCACCCTGAACGACGAGCACACGGTGTGGGAGGCGATCTCGGACGGGCAGGACCAGATCCTGCTGGGAAAACGCGAGGTCAATTCCCGCGCCTACGTGGGGCGGTTCAACTTCTCGGGCCAGGACCAGCAGAAGAAGGTCCGGGACCTGTCGGGCGGTGAGCGCAACCGTGTTCACCTGGCGCGGATGCTCAAGGAAGAGGCCAACCTGCTCCTGCTGGACGAGCCCACCAACGACCTCGACGTCAACACCATGCGCGCCCTGGAGGACGGACTCGTGGAGTTCGCCGGCTCCTGCGTCGTGGTGAGCCACGACCGCTGGTTCCTGGACCGCATCGCCACCCACATCCTCGCCTTCGAGGGTGACAGTCAGGTGGTCTGGTTCGAGGGCAACTACAGCGACTACGAGGAGGACCGGCGCAGACGTCTCGGCAAGGAAGCCGACCAGCCCCACCGGGTGCGCTACCGCAGGCTTACGCGGGACTGACAGAAGCCGTGCGGCGCGGGGTTCCCGGCAGGGGCGACCGCGGGTCGCCCCTACACCGGAATCCGTTGCGGTCTGCCGTTCCGCCGCAGTTTCGCGCGGGGTGACGGCGGGTCGCCCCTACACCGGAATCCGTTGCGGTCTGCCATCCCGCCGCTGTTTCGCCGCAGCACCGGAATCCGCTGCGGTCCCGCCGCAGTTTCCCGTAGGGGCGACCGGCGGTCGCCCTCTGTCACCCTCCGGCGGCCTTCACGAAATCCGACAGCCGCTCGCCGATCATGATGGAGGTGACGTTGGTGTTGGCGTGCACCACCGTGGGCATGATGGAGGCGTCGGCCACCCACAGGTTGTCCATGCCGTGCACCTGGAGGTTCTCACCCACCACCGTCTCGCTGTTGGACGCCGGGCCCATGAGGCAGGTGCCGACGCCGTGGTGGTAGCTGTCGTAGGTGGCGCGGGCGAATTGCGCCCAGTCCTCGCTGGGGGTGGGGGTTACCAGCTCGCCGTAGATCTCCCGCATGGCCGGGGTCTCGGCGATCTCCTTGATGAATCCCATGGCCGTGGTCATGGCGTCGATGTCGCGCTGGTCTTCGAGCATCTTGGACTCGATGACGGGCAGGTCCTTGGGGTTGGCGCTCTGGAGGTACATCTGGCCGCGGTTCATCTGCTCCAGCAACGCCGCTGAAAGCGGGATGGTGGTCTGGATGCCTTCCACCTGCGTGGGCGGCCGCAGCGCGATGTGAAAGTTGGCGCAGTCGCGGTCGGCGTGGCTCTTGTAGATGTAGCGGATGCGCGGGATGATCCAGTCCGCGTCGAAATTCTCCTTGCACGCGAAGGTCATGTAGACCACCGCGTGGTCCTGGTAATTTTGGCCCACGCCGGGCAGGTCCTTGACCACCTGGATGCCGAGCTTTTGCAGGTCCGCGGCGCGTCCGACTCCCGACAGCATCAGCAGCGGGGCCGAGTGGTAGACCCCCGCGCTCACCACCACGTGGTTGCCGGTGGCGGTCTCCTGGCGGCCGTCCTTTTCGTAGCGCACGCCCGTGACCCGGTTGCCGGAAATGTCCAGACCCATCACTTCGGCCTCGGCTTCGATGATGAGGTTGGCGCGGCCGCGGGCCGGGTCGAGGTAGGCCACCACCGTGGACTGCCGCTTGCCGTCCTTGATGCTGAACGGCGGGTGGCCGATGCCCTCGGGGTCGGGGATGTTGGTGTCCTCCAGGCGCGCCAGCCCCTTTTGCTGGCCGGCCTCAATGAACGCCTGCACCGGATCGGCGGCGTCCGTGGTGTCGAAGGTGAAGGGGCGCTTCACGTACAGGGGGCCGGAGTTGCCGTGGATCGGGCTGTCCGGGAAGTCCTGGTCGGACTCCAGGCGCTTCAGCACCGGCAGCACCTTGTCCCACGACCAGTCCGGGTTGCCGGCGGCCGCCCAGTTGTCCATGTCGGCCTTCATGGGCCGGGGCGCGGCCATGACGTTAACCGACGAGCCGCCGCCCATGATCCGGCCGGCGAGCTTGTAGCAGATGCTGCCGTCCAGGTCCCGCGGGCTCGGGTACATGGCGAGGTAGTCGGTCTCCATCAGGAGCCGTACCTGGTTCTTGGACTCGGCCACCATCTCCGGGATGGGACGCGGGTCCGGCCCCGCCTCCAGCAGCAGCACCTTGCGCCCGGAGTCCTCGGACAGGCGGCTGGCCGCCGCACAGCCCGCGGAGCCGCCGCCGATGATGATGACGTCGTAGTGTTCGGCCATGAGATCAACCCTTTCCTTGCGCGGCGTGTGTGTGTGTCAGGCCTTGGCGGCCTCATCGTCCAGCGCCTTGGTCAGACGCTTGCGGAACTCTTCCAGGATGAGCGAGGTGGTGGCGCGCAAAATCATGTCGCCGACGATGGCCAAGCGTCCATTGATGTCCACCCGTGCCTTGTACCGGAGCTCGGTGCAGTTCTCCCGCGGCTCCTCCATGCTCGCGTCCACCCCGGCCACCACCGTGCTCTTGGTCACGGAGTCGTTGCCGTCGATGCGCACGGTGAGGGATTCCTTGGGGTTGCTGTCGGTAATGGTGGAGCGGAAGCTGAACTTGCCCGACATGGGCCCTACCTTGGCGCTGATGACGCCGTCGAAGGTGGTGTCGTTGACCTTGTCGATGGAGTCCAGGCCCGGCATGCAGCCCGAGAATTTATCGATGTCCAGCACGAAGTCCCACACCGCGTCCCTGGGATGTTCTACCGTAATGGTGCCCTCGAAGTTCATGTGCGCTCCCGTCCCGTCGCCCCGTTGAAGTTGGGTGCGGTATAACACACTATCGTCGTTCCCGCTTCCCCCTTTCCGTCGTTCCCGGGTCCCCCTCTCCTCTCCGTCATTCCCGCTTCCCCTGTCCGTCATGCCCGCTTCCCCCCTCTCCGTCATTCCCGCGAAAGCGGGAATCCAGGGGTGGGGCGGGGCGAACAGGCGTGCTCCCCTCCTCGCCCCGCCTGGATTCCCGCTTTCGCGGGAATGACGGAAAGGGAGAAGCCGGAACGACGGAAAGGGGAGACGGGAATGACGGAGAGGGGGGAGACGGGCATGACGGAAGGGTTGGTTACGAATCTCATCCGGCGTGCTACATCTAACGTCCATGGACATCGCCCTCGTCTATGCGTTGGGTACCGCGTTCTTCCTGGCGTTGCGGGACGTCTTCGGCCGCATGGCTACCCACGGCATCGATCCCGTGCTGGGGACGGCGGCCACCGCGTTTACCGGTCTGGTTGTGTTGACCGGCGCCGCGCTCCTGAACGGCGACCTGCACGCGGGGTTCCCGGGGTGGGGCTGGCCGCTGTTCGTCATCGGCTTGGCCGGGATCCTGCGCATCACCATCGGGCGCACCACGCTGTTCACCGCCATCAAGTACATCGGCGCCGCGCGTTCCAGCAGCTTCAGCGCCACCAACGTGTTCTTCGCCATGTTCCTGGGCGTGGTCTTCCTGGGGGAGAATCTGACGTATTTCTTGACGGCCGGCGCGCTGCTGGTGGTGGCCGGGTGCGTGGTGGTGGCCATGAGCCGCGCCCAGGGCGGCGTCTCCCAAGCTTGGACCCGTTACATCGGCGGCATGGCCTTCGCCCTGGGCAGCGCGCTCGCCATGGCGCTGTCCGCGGCCCTCACCCGGCTGGTGGTGCACGAGTTCTCGTCGCCCCTGGGGGCCAACTTCTACGCCAGCCTGATCGCGTTGCCGAGCTTCCTGCCCGCCATCTCCAACCGGCCGCTGCGCAGCGTGGCGGACTGGACGCCGCGGCACTGGCGCTACATCTGGCTCGTGGGGCTGGTGTCCGCCATCGGCACCACCTGCGGCTATTTCGCGCTCAAGTATGCGCCCGTGGTGGTGGTGCAGCCGGTCGCGCAGTCGCGGCCGCTGTTCGTGCTGCTGATTTCCTGGCTCTTCCTCCAGGCCCATGAGTCGGTCAACTGGAAGGTGACCGTCGGCGCATTGGGCATCGTGGTAGGCACGGCGCTGTTCTTCGTGCGCTGATCGGGAACCTGGGATCATTGCCCGGAGCGATGGCGCTCTTCGACTTCACCTCGTTGCGCCCATGGCGGATGAGTACCGGGCCGCGAGCGGTCCGTTCGCTCTGAGCCGTTCGACCGGCTCGGAACAGGCGTGGCGAAACGAGGTCGAAGGGCGGTTCCAGTTGATCAGAGTTTCCCTATATGTTTAGACCACAGGAAGCTTAGACCGCGGTAAGGATATCCCCGGAGGACCCCGTTCCATGAAAGACAAAGTCGTCAAGACCGACGAGGAGTGGCGCCAGCAGCTCAGCGATGAGGAGTTCCTGGTGACGCGCAAGCAGGCCACCGAGAGGCCGTTCACCGGCAAGTATAACGGCTCCAAGGAGCCCGGCATGTACCGTTGCGTGTGCTGCGGCACGGACCTGTTCGATGCCGCTGCCAAGTTCGACTCGGGCACCGGGTGGCCGAGCTTCTGGGCGCCGGTGAACGAGGAGAACGTCGCCACGAACGAAGACCGTTCCTTCGGCATGCGCCGGGTGGAGGTCTTGTGTGGCGTTTGTGATGCCCATCTGGGGCATGTTTTCGATGATGGTCCGGCGCCGACGTACCTAAGGTATTGCATCAATTCGGCGTCCTTAAAACACGAGAAAGACTGAGGAGGTTCGATTACATGGATAGCAAGCAAGTTCTAGCACAGCTCGACCGCGCACACTTGGTGGAGATGACACGGGATCTCGCCGACATCGTCACCATCACCGGCGAGGAAACGCCGGTGGCGGAATACCTGGGACGCGAGTTCGAGCGCTTGGGCATGGAGGTGGAGTACCAGGAGGTGGAGGAGGGACGGAAAAACGTCATCGGCACGCTGCGCGGGTCGGGTGGCGGGCCGACGCTGATGTTCAACGGCCACATGGACCACTTCGACAACCCCGAGCCCACCCGGGTGACCGAGGACCGGGTCTACGGCCGCGGCCTTGTCAACATGAAGTGCGCGTTCCCCTGCTACATCACCGCGGTGGACATGCTCGTCAAGGCCGGTGTGGAGCTCAAGGGCGACGTCGTCATCTCGGGCGTGGTGGGCGAGATCGAGAAGGCGCAGGTCAACCGCTACTACGGCAAGAGCTACCGCGGCGCGGGCGTGGGCGCGCGCTATCTCATGGACCACGGCGTCACCGCCGACATGTGCATCATCGGCGAGCCCACCGGCCTGCGCATGCAGATCGGCAACGCAGGCTTGGTGTGGGCCGAGGTGACCGTGGAGGGGCCGGCCAAGACCTTCGTCATGAAGGCGTTCGAGGTGTGCAAGGCGATCCAGGAGTGGGAGAAGGACTACCAGAAGATGTTCCCACACCCGTTCATGCTGCCCACCGTGCAGATCGGCGCCATCGATGGCGGCAACCCGTTCAAGCCCGGCACCAACCCGGTGTGCAAGATCTACGTCATCGTCAAGACACTGCCCGACGTGGGCACCATGAAGATCCAGCGGGAGCTGGAGAAGGTCGCCGGCGCCGTCGCGGCGAAAGAGGGGGACATCGACACCCGGGTGAAGCTCTACCTCACCACCGGCGGCTACGAGATTCCCGAGACCGACTACGTGGTCCAGGCCATGGGCGGCGCCCACCAGGAGGTCAACGGCAGCGCCATGGAGTTCTCGGAGCCGGTGCGCTACGGCATCACCAGCGACGGCTCGCGCATCAACCAGTACGGCGTGTCGGTGATCACCTACGGCGCCGGCTTCGGCACCCACCTGGTGGACCCGGACGAGCAGGAGACCGGCGCCGAATGGGACCGGCCATCCGGCACCCGGCGCGGCGTCGGCATCAGGAACATGGAGCGTTGCAGCAGCGTTTACGCGCTGGCGGCGCTGGACATCTGCAGCAAGACTCGCGCGGAGCTCGGCCTGGACTGATCCGCGGCGCACAAGGCAGGGGCGGGCGGCCGCGCGTCATGCGCGGGCCGCCCGCTTCCGTTGAAGCCGGATGCGCGTGAGCGCGCCCCGGCGGGGGAGTTCCCATGGAGTTGACACTCGCACACTACCGCAACCGCTTTTGCATGTTCCGCACCTACTATGCCCTGGCGGAGGGCATCGTGAGGCCCGAGGGCTTCGACCTGAAGGTCATCGAGGTGGCCGACCCGCCGAGCCACGAGCTGGAAGAGGTGCTGATCCGGGGCGAGGTGGCGTTCGCCAACGTCTATCTTCCCAACTTCTTGAAGCGCAAGCTCGGCGGCGCCCCCATCGTCGGGCTGTCCACCGAGTGGAAGTCCACCGCCAAGGGCAACGGCGTCTTCGTGCTCAAGGACGGCCCCGTGCAGACACCCAAGGACCTGGAAGGCCGGCTTATCGCCAGCCACCACTCCGACCCCCACGCCATGCACTGCTTCCTCCTGCGCAAGCACTACAAGGTGGACGACTCCACCATCCGCTGGGAGTCCCATCCCCAGGAGGAGCTCCTGGACATCCTCAAGGAGCGCAAGGCCGACGCCGTGACTCTCATCGACCAGGTCTTCTGGCACGGCGAGAAGGACCCCGACGTGCGCTGCCTCTACACCGACGGCGACGCTTGGCGCGGTCTCCACGGCCTGCCGGAGATCATCAAGCACATGCTCGCCACCCGCGAGGACCTGCTGCGGGAGCACCCCGAGTTCGCCGGCCAGATCCTCGACGCCTGCCGCAAGTCCATCGCCTACAGCGACGCCCACCTCGAAGAGGTCGCCGACAAGTTCATCGCCAAATACGGCGGCGACAAGCAGGACATTCTCGCCTCCGCCGGCTACCCCAAGATCGAGTTCACCTTCACCGACACCGAGCGCAAGGAGGCCGAAGCCACCATGGAGATGCTCGTCGAGACCGGGCGCCTGGAGGGGAGGGTGGACCTGTCGACGGCGTTTGTGTCGTGAGTGTCAAGGTCTTGACGCTCAATCCATAGCTCTATAGGGTGAGCCGCACAACACGGTCCCCGACCGAGCAAAGGGAGGTTTCCATGCGAAGCTTGATTGCAAAGGCGTTGGCATTCTCATTAGGCGCGGCCCTGTGCTTTTCCGGCATGGCGCTGGCTTCAAGCGCCGAACTGGTGGCCGCGGCCAAGAAGGAAGGCAAGCTGCGGGTCATCATCTTCTCCAGCTACAAGAAGGCCGCCCAAACCTTCGAGAAGAAGTACGGCATCACGGTGGAGGGGACCTACGTCGGCGCGCCGGACATTCTCCGCAAGGTGAGCCAGGAATCGCAAGCGGGCATATTCGCCATCGACGTCTTCGCCACCTCGCCCGGTCCGCTGAGCGGGCTCAACCACTGGACCCAGCCCTACAAGCCCGCGGGGTACGAGAGAGTGGCCCACGTCATGGAGCCGCTCCCGAAGGAGTGGAACCAGATCCCGCTCTTCAACCACGTGGTGGGAGCCTCCTACAACAAGAGCCTGGTGCCGCCGGACAAGGCGCCACGGAGCATCCAGGATCTGATCAAGCCCGAGTACAAGGGGAAGATCATCTCCCGAACGCCATGGCTGGGCTCCAACTATCTCGTGCACATCGCTTCCTTCTACGCTTGGTTCGGCGAGAACGAGGAAAAGTGGGCCGACTACTGGACCAAGTTCAAGGCCAACGTCGCACGGTACGAGCCCAAGTGGGGCCAGCTCCACGCGGCGGTAGGACTCAAGGAGTTCTCGCTGGGTATCTTCACGTTGCCCTACACGCCTTACACGTTCGGGCGGAGTTATCCCGACCTCGGTTACTCCACCTTCCGGGAGCCGGCCATCTGGTGGCCCAACATGGCGGCGATCCACAAGAACGCGCCCCATCCCAACGCGGCCAAGCTGTTCGTCGATTTCCTGGTGAGCACCGAGGGCCAGAACATCTTCAGGGATGAAGGCCTGCTCGTCGCCGACAAGACCGTGGAGCCGCTGGACGCCCTCAAGAAGGAATTGACGGGCGTCAAGTTCTTCGACCCGGCGCCGCAGATCATCGCGCGCGAGGTGAGCAAGAACGGTGCGCAGTGGAAGGCGCGCATTCAGAAGCTTTATCAATAGGCGTTTGCCGCTAGTCTGAAACCGCGGCGCCGGAACGACGCGAGGGGCCATGTTCGAATTCTTCCCGGGGAACCGAAGCTGGTCCTTCGCGTGCATCCGGCTGCTGGCCGAGAGCTACTACGGCGGCGGCGAGTTCAACGATATCCACCGCACCACGCAGCGCATCAAGCCGGGCGACGTCGAGAGCTGGCACGCCGAGTGGCTCGAGACCGCTGAACGGGTCGCCGCCCACGGCCGCGAACAACAAGCCGCCGGCCATCCCGAGAGCGCCATCAAGGCCTTCCTCCGGGCCTCCAACTACTACCGGGTGGCCGAATTCCTGCTGCCCTTCACCGACGACCGAAAGGTCCCCACCTACCGCAAGTCCGCCGACAGCTTCCAGGCGGCCGCGGCGCTGTCGCCCGGCATCGAGCGCGTGGAGGTGCCCTACGAGGACACCGCCATGCCCGGCTACTTCTTCCACGCCCCGGCCTCGGCCGGTGAGAAGCCCCCCGTGCTGATCTTCACCGGCGGCGCCGACTCCACCGCCGAGGAGGTCTACTTCGTCGGCGGCCCAGAGGCGGCCAAGCGCGGCCTCGCCCTGCTCATCGTCGACGGTCCCGGACGCGGCGGCATGCTCCGGCTGCGCAACAGCCTGGCCATCCCCGACTTCGAGCGGCCGATCACGGCCATGGTGGACTACCTCGAAGTCCGCGGCGACGTCGACATGAACCGCGTCGCCCTCATGGGCATGAGCATGGGCGGCTACTACGTCACCCGCGCCGCCGCCTACGAGAAGCGCGTCCGGTGCTGCGTTTCCCACTTCGGCCCCTACGACTGCTACCGCGACATCTACGAGTACTACGAGCCGCTGCGGGGACAGTTCCGCTGGATCACCGGATCGGACAGCGAAGACGAGGTGCGCCGCCGCCTGAGCCGGTTCACCCTCGCCGGCAGCATCGAGAAGGTCGAATGCCCGCTGCTCATCCTCCACGGCGAGGACGACATCATCACCGACCCCCGCTGCGCCCATCAGACCTACGAGGAGGCCCGGTGCGAGAAGGAGCTGCGCTTCCTCCGCACGGGCGAGCCCGGCGCCGTCCACTGCTCCTACGACAACCACGCCGAGATCTTCCCGTTCATGCACGACTGGGTGGCGGCGCGGGTTTGAAGTGTTATAAGGGAAAAAGCGTAGCCCCATCCGTTCAACCACCAGACGACACGGGAGGCCCTCATGACCAGGAAGATCGTGCTCTCAACGTTCGCCGTGCTCTTGGCTCTGGCCCTGTCCGGGATCGCGGCCCATGCCGCGGACAATTTCTACGCGGGCAAGACCGTGCGCATCATGGTCGGCTATTCGCCCGGCGGCGGCTTCGACGCGTACTCGCGCCTTCTGGCGCGCCACTTGCCGCGGCACATTCCGGGCAATCCCACGGTCGTCGTGCAGAACCGGCCGGGGGCCGGCGGCCTCATCACCGCCAACTTCATGTACGCCAAGGCCAAGCCCGACGGTCTTACCATCGGTCATTGGGTCGGCGGGCTGATCCTGCAGCAGTACCTGGGCAACAAGAAGGTTCGATTCGACGCGGCCAAGATGGGCTGGGTCGGCGCGCCCGTACGGATCACCAACGTATGCATGACGCACAAGACGAGCGGCGTGACCGACATGGCCACGTGGCGCGCCGCCAAACAGCCGGTCAAGTTCGGCGGCAGCCAGCCGGGCTCTACCTTGTGGGACATCCCGCGCATCCTCATCGCCCACACGGACCTGCCCATGAGGCTCATCGAGGGCTACGGCGGCACGGCGCCGGTGCGGGTGGCCGCGGAGAAGGGCGAGGTCGCGGGCGTGTGCGCGAGCTGGGAAGGGCTCAAGAACCCTTGGGCCTCGCAGCTCGCCAGCGGTGACGTGCGCGTGCTGGCACAGTTCGTGGACGAGCCCCACTCGGAGCTCGCCGGCATTCCCGTCACCAACGACGTGATCAAGTCCGACGTGGGACGGCAGGTGATGAACATCGTGATCCGCGACATCGGCGGCGCTCTCAACCGGCCGTACTCGCTGCCTCCGGGAACTCCCAAGGACCGGCTGATGGTGCTGCGGCGCGCGTTCGACGCGGCCATGAAGGATCCCGAGCTTCTGGCGGAAGCCAAGAAGTCCAGGTTCCCCATCACTCCGGTCTCCGGGGAGGACGTGGACAAGCTCGTGGCCGGCGTCGCCGGTCTGCAGCCCGAGCTGCTGGCTACCATCAAGAAGACCTTTGCGCCCAAGAAGTAGCGGGACTCCGCGCTCCGGGAACGAGGGGAAGAGCTTCGGGTCGGGGCGCCTCCACCCGGCGGCGACTCGGCCCATGGCTCATTCTCCGGGACTGGCATACAGCATCCACACGCCGCGTCTGATCCTCCGCTGCTGGCATCCGACGGACGCCAACCTGTTGCAGCGGGAGATCAACGAAAACCTGGAATACCTGCGCCCGTGGATGGACTGGGCGCAGCAGGAACCGGAGTCGCTGGAGATGAAGACGGAACGGCTGCGGCACTTCCGGGACGACTTCCTCTCGCGGCGGGAATTCGTCTACGGCATCTTCGCCCCGGACGGCCTGCGCATCATCGGCGGCACCGGCCTGCACACCCGCGAGAGCAAGGACGCGCGCGAGATCGGCTACTGGATCGGCCGCGCCCACGCCAACAAGGGGCTGGCCACCGAGTCCGCCGCCGCGCTCACGCGGGTGGCCTTCGAGGTCAACCGTGTCGAGCGGCTCGAGATCCGCTGCGACCCGCGCAACAGGCCCAGCGCGCGAGTGGCCGACAAGCTCGGCTACGTCCACCGCGCCACGCTCTACGGCAACAAGACAGACGCCGAGGGGCGCCTGCGGGACACCATGGTGTGGAGTCTCGACGCCGAGGAGTACCCCGACAGCCACGCGTCAAGCGCGTCCGTGGCGGTCTACAACCGCGGCAAAATCAGGATCCTGTAGCCGCCACTCCACCACCCCTGGATTCCGCCTTCCCAGGCTGTGTCAAAACCCCGCCCGACCATGGAAGAGCCACCAACGCCCCGAATCGTCATTCCCGCGGAAGCGGGAATCCACCTTCCCGCTTCCGCGGGAATGACGATTCGGGGCGTTGGTGGCTCTTCTTGTCCCGGCAACGTGTTGACCCAGTCTGTTCCGCGGGACTGACGCAACCCGTCGCCTACTGGATGTTGTACAGCCGCGTCACGTTGTCGGCGGTAAGGCGCTGGCGCATCTTGTCGCTCAACCCGCCCATGGTTTGCTGGATGAACTCCTGGGAGTCGGGCCAGATCCCGTCCCGGTGGGGGTAGTCCGAAGCCCAGCAGAAGTTTTCCGGGGCGTATTCCTCCGCCAGTTGCGCGCCGACCTTGTCGTCCTGGAAGGTCGCCCACATCTGGCGTCGGAACAGCGCGCTGGGCGGTGTGTTGATCATCCCTTCGTATTCGCCTTCGCGGAACTTGGTGTCCAGCCGCTCCAGCACGTAGGGGATCCAGCCGATGTGGCTCTCGGCCATCACCACCTTGAGGGCGGGATGGCGCTCGAGGGTGCCGCACAGGAGGATCGACACGAGACATTCGTCGGCCTGCATCGCCACCACCGCGACATGCGCCTCCCGGGAAACCTTCGGGATGTCCCCCCTGAGCTTCTCCTCCGCGCTTTGGGGCCCCACCGTGGTCGTGCCGTGGCCCGCGCCGATATGGAAGGACAGCGCCACTTCCTCCTCCTCGGCGGCGGCCCACATGGGCTCCCACATCTCGTGCCAGATGGGCGCGGGGCCGTTGAAAAAGTCGAACAGAGCGCCCTTGAGCCCGAGCCCATTCTTGCCGATGCGGCGGATCTCCGCGGCCGCGGCGTCGGCGGAATGGGCGGGAATGTCGGCGATGCCGATGAAGCGGTTCGGGTCGTACTCGCAGAACTCGGCGATGAAGTCGTTGTAGGCCCGGTAGGTGGCGGTGATGACGTCCGGGTCCTTGATGCTGTCCTCGACGAAGCGGATGCCGTAGATGACCTCGGCCGCGATCTGGTCGATGTCCAGGTCTTTGGCCCGCAGCTTCGGGTCCGACGGGTGCGTGGGTTCCCAGCCGGCCTCGCGCATCCTCCGTCCCCGATGGTTGGTCATGGGTTGCCGTCCCATCCACGCCCGGTGCCCGCCCATGTGGGCGCCGTCGCCGACCCAGGTGGGCTTGTCCTCCACCATGCGCACGTTGGGCACCCGGTCCTTCATGTTGGCCGGCGCGCGCGACCGGAACGTGTCCTCGTCGAGGTAGAAGAGGTCCATATGGCCGTCGGCCGAGATGATGCGGTCGCTCATGATCGTTTCCTCCGGCCCTCGTTCTCTCACATGTGTTCCGGACATGGCAAGCCCGCGACCCTGATCGGGGGCGGGAATCCAGGCGTTAAGGGGAGCGAGCGCGTGAACGATTGCCCCGATTTGACGCCGTTAATTCGGCGTGCCACCATCCCAACCCCGAGAGGAGAAACATCCATGACGACCGCCGCACACGATCTCCAGGGAGAGTGGCGCGACCGCGCCGCGGTACCGGACCACGTGATCTGGGGTCCCGGGTCTTATGAGCGCCTGCGAAGTCTGCTGGAGGAGATGGGCTGCGGCAGGGCGCTGCTACTGACCAGCGGTTCGCTCAAGAGGCGCACCCCCTGGGTGGACCGGATCGTGGAGGCGTTGGGGAATCTCCTGGTGGCGGTCCGGAGCGACAGCCGCGAGTTCACCCCCGACTGGCTGTGCTTCGACACGGCGCGGCAGGCCCGGGAAGTTCAGCCCGACGTCATCATCACCGCGGGCGGCGGCAGCGTGGCGGACTGGGGCAAGGCCGTGGCCTTCATCCTCGCTCAGGGCCTGGAAACGGTCGAGGAACTGGACGACTACGTCGCCTCGCCGGACAACCAGCGGCTGGCCGCGCTGCCGCGGGCGCCGATCCCCCAGGTGGCCATCGCCACCACCCTGTCGGCCTCGGAGGCCACGTGGTCGGTGACCATCAACCGGCCCGAGCGCAAGTTCAAGGACCACGTGCGCCATCCCGACCTGGTGCCCAAGGCGGTGATCCTGGACGCCGCCATCGCCTCGTCCACCCCGGCCGGCGTGTGGTGCGCCACCGGAATCAAGGCCATGGAGCACGTGGTGGAGAAGCTCTACACCGTGGACCGCAACCCCGTGGTGGACAACATGTGCCTCAAGGCCGGCGAACTGCTGCACCGCTACCTGCCGCGCTGCAAGGACAACCCCGAGGACCTGGAGGCCTTCACCCAGTGCCAGGTGGCGCTGGTGGGTGTGGGTTTCCACGGACGCGGCGTGCACAAGGGGCTGTCGCAGGTCATCGGCTGGCAGCTCGGCGCCTACGGCGTCTCCCACGGCCACACCTCCTGCGTCATCCTGCCCCACGTGATGGAGTTCAACCGTTCCATCAGCCTCTCCGCCCAGGCGGCTCTCGGGCGGGCCCTGGGGGGAGAAGGCGCCACGGACGAAGAGGCGGCGGAGAACGCCCAGGCCGCCGTGGCCGGGCTGGTGCGGGATCTGGAGTTGCCGTCCCGGCTGCGCGACGTGGGCATCCCGCGCGAGGACCTCCCCGAGATTGCCCGGAAGGTCATCGTGTCGCCGAACATAATCTACAATCCGAAACCGGTCACGGATCCGGAGGAGGTGCTGGCGGTCTTGGAAAAAGCGTGGTGAAGGCGGTGAGGATGGGTTCCGATGGGAGAGGCTTTAGGAAGCCACTGCGCATCTGCTTCGGCATCGTTGCGGTTTTGATACTCGTCGGATGCGGAGGTGAAGGAGGAACCCCGCAGGTTCCGGAACCTCCCACGCTTCCGCTGCAAACGCCCGGTCACGCATCCCAGGCCCCCACCGTCGAACTGCATGGCCGGCTGCATGTCGGCGCGGATGTCGGCCCGCCGGCCGGCGCGCTACGGGCGGCCGGCGCGCACGGGGAAGCCCGGGTTTCCCATGGGACGGTGCACGACGGGGTCGGCGCCGCCGAAGTGATTGCCTATCTTCAAGCCGACGCGGCTTCCTACGACGGCGCTGACGGCGATGGCATGGAGGATTCGCTCTTCCCCGATGGTCTCGTCTTCCGTTTCGGGACGACGCCTCCCACCGTCCGCGTGGCGGAGGACACCCCGCCGGAACTGGTGGACGAGACGGTGCGCGTGGTGCAGGCCATCAACGCCGCCCTGCCGCGGGACTGGCAGTTGGGATTCGATACGGAGCCGGCGCTCGGTGACATCGTCGATCCCCCGGAAGGCGAGATTCGCGTCACGTTCGCGGCCGAGAGCGACTGGCCACCGGATGTGGCCCCTCCCGGGGGCGAGGACATCGGGTTGGCCGTGGCCAGTTACACCACAGTACCCACCGGCGACCCTATGGCGCCGTTCAAGATTGAGATCGTCGACGGCCAGGTCTGGGTGGACCCCGCGCGGACCACGGGCCTGGAGCGGCTGGGTGTGCTGGCTCACGAGATTATCCACCTCCTCGGTCGCGGCCACGTGGACCCCGAACGGTTTCCGATGACGCTCATGGTGGCGGGAGGCAGCGCGGAGTTGTCCGAGCACATCCTCCATCCGCTCGATCGCGAGGCGCTGCTCG
This sequence comes from Deltaproteobacteria bacterium, assembly GCA_026712905.1. Lineage (NCBI taxonomy): Bacteria > Pseudomonadati > Myxococcota > Myxococcia > Deltaproteobacteria bacterium. The sequence goes on along the minus strand of JAPOPM010000081.1, from coordinate 36,307 downwards.
CGGTCTACGGCCGGCTGGAATCGGGCGTCACGCCGGACCGCCTCGCGGATGCATTGGGGCCGTGGTTGGATACCTCGCTCCACGTGCACGGCGCCATCGACCTTTCCGGCGACGAGATCACCTTCGGCGCCGCCTTGAGGAACGGCTTGTCGCAGCCGTGGGCAATGGGCCCGCTTCCGTCTTCGAACCTGGCGGACAACCGTGCGCTGTCCGGCAGTGTTGCCTGGAGCGGGCGTTTGCTGGGGCTCACCCCGGCGGCTGAGGCCGTGGCGGGCGCCGCCCATTTGACCGTCGATCTGGCCACGCTGTCCGGGACGGCGGACTTCACGGCCCTTGAGCATTGGGCGGCCGGACAGCCACCCGGAGCAGTGGGTTCCGGCAGCACGTGGCACGATGGCGACCTGAGTTACGCCATCCAGGTACGCGGCAACACGTTCATCGACACGGGCGGTGATGACGGCACCGTGACCGGCGCGTTCTTGGGCGCGGGTCACGAAGGAATGGGCGGCGTACTGGTACGGGAAGACCTCGGCGCGGGCTTTGGTGGCACGAGGTGAGCACCACTGAGGCCAGCCACCAGCGGCCCAGCGTCTGTCCGCTCGACTGCCCGGACACCTGCAGCCTCTCGGTCACCACTGACGGCATCCGCATCCTCGATGTGCGCGGCTCGGACGCCAATCCGTACACGGCCGGGGTGATCTGCAACAAGGTCGCGCGCTCCTACCCCGAGTTCGTGCATGGCCCGGGGCGGCTCACGCACCCGCTGAAGCGCCAGGGTCCACGTGGCGGAGGGGCATTCGCGCGCGTCTCGTGGCAGGAAGCTCTCGACCTGATTCACGCGGGGATCTCACGGGCCATCGCACGGCACGGCCCGCAAACGGTGTTGCCGTTCAGCTATGCGGGTCCTCATGGCGAGATTGCCGGCGGTTCGATGGACCGCCGGTTCTTCCACCGGCTCGGGGCGTCCCTGCTCGCGCGCGGGCCGCTCTGCGGCATCGTGCGCAGCTCCGCTTACGCGAGCCTTTACGGTAGCGCGCCGGGGATGCCGCCCGAGCAGATCCGCCACGCCGATCTCGTCGTGGTGTGGGGCAACAACGTCACGGTGTCCAACCTGCACCTCGCGAGGGAGATCCAGGCGGCTCGCAGGCGAGGCGGCGCCCGCCTGATCGTCGTCGACCCGAAGCGTACGCGCATAGCCGAGCAGGCCGATCTGTTCATCCAGGTTCGCCCCGGCACCGACGTGGTGCTGGCCCTCGCGCTGGCGGCGGAGCTCGCACGGCGGGGTGCCCACGACCGCGCGTTCATCGACCGGTGGGTCGACGGGTACGACGCGTACATGGCCAACGCCCGGGCGCATACGCCGGAGATGGTGGCTGAAATCTGTGGTGTCGATCGCGACGTCTTCGACGTGTTCGCGGACTGGTACGGCGAAGCGAAGACGGTCGGGGTCTCCGTCGGCAACGGCATCGAGCGCGGCCGGAGCGGCGGCTCCGGTCTGCGCGCCGCCATGGCGCTACAGGCGCTGACCGGCAATCACGGCCGGCTCGGCGCCGGCGTGTTCGCCAAGCCGGGTCACATCTACCCGAGGGCCGCCGACCGCTTGCAGCGCCCCGACCTGGTGCCCGAGGGCACGCGGACCATCAACATCGTGGACGTGTCGCGCCTGCTGCTCGACGACGCCCTGGACCCGCCGATCCGGGCGCTGTTTGTCTACAACCACAACCCGGTCGCCACCCATCCGGATCAGAACCGCATGCGCCGGGCGCTTGCCCGCGAAGACGTGTTCGTCGCGGGCGCCGACGTGGTGATGACGGACTCGATGCGATACTGCGACGTGGTCCTGCCGGCTTCGAGCCACTTCGAGTTCGCCGACGTCTACGGCTCCTACGGACATCGGCATCTTCAGCGGGCGGAAGCGGTCATTCCCCCGGTGGGGGAATCCGTACCGAACACGGAGATCTTCCGTCGCCTCGCCGCCCGGTTCGGCTTCGACGACCCGATGTTCCGCGAGTCCGACGAGGAGTTGATGGATGCGGCGTTCGTGGACGGCGACCCGAGGCTCGGCGGATACCGGCCGAGCCGGCTGCCGGTGGATTCGGCGCTCGCCATGACCACCCCCGAAGGCTCCGAGCCGATCATGTGCGCCACCGTGCGGCCAGCGACCCCTTCGGGCCGAATCGAGCTGTTCAGCCGCGACCTCGATGACCGGTTCGGCTGCGGCCTGCCGCGCTACCAGCCGCCCCCGCGCCACTGGCCGCTCGCCCTCATCTCGCCCTCGTCGGCAAAGCGGACCAACGCGACGTTCGGCCACTGCGCGCAGTCGGACGGACCGGAGGAAGTCGAGATCAACCCCTCGGACGCCGAGCCCCGCGGTATCGCGGACGGCGACATGCTGCGGGTCTACAACGAACGGGGCGAGACCCGTCTCGTCGCGAAGATCACCGATGCTGTGTTGCCGGGTGTCCTTTACTCCCCGAAGGGCGTCTGGTTGTCGGGCAGCCCGACCGACCAGACCGTCAACGCGCTTCTCGACGCCGATATCCGCACCGACATCGAGGACGGCGCGTGCTGCAACGAGGCGTTCTGCGAGGTAGCGCGGGCGCGATAGCGGCAGCCGCTATGGCCGGACGGCTCATGTTTGAATAGGATGCGGGACCGCCTTGGCGGCCGCCCGCGATGCTCCTGAACGATGCCTACCCATGAGGTCTGACACGTTTTCCGAGAGGCGATCCTCCCTTGAAAGAACATAGCGAATGCGCTATATTGGTGGGGTGGCGTGGAGGGTCGAAACCGTCTCCGGTGTTGATGCCGAAATCGAAGCCCTGCCTGTGAAGTTGCGTGCCCGGCTAGTGCGGCTGCTGGAGACGATAGAGAACGTCGGCCTGGAGACACTTGGTGAGCCGCATGTCAAGCCGTCTAGACGGCAAGCTTTGGGAACTACGGGTCAAGGCTCAAGGAGGGATCGCTAGGGGGATCTACGTGACGGCGGTGCGGCGGCGGGTAGTGGTCCTGCATGTCTTCGCAAAGAAGTCGCAGAGGACACCGCGGCAAGCGCTCGCGACGGCCGGGGAACGGATGAAGCAGGTGACGCCATGACGAGATTGAAGGACCTGAAGAAGCGCTTCATGGAAGATCCGGAATTCCGGGAAGAGTACGCGCGGGCCGATGACGAGTTCAAGCTGATCGAGGCATTGATTCGCGCGCGCATAGCGGCGAAGCTGACGCAGGCAGAACTCGCCCGGCGCCTCGGAACGACCCAGTCCGCCATCGCGCGGCTGGAGGGTGGCGGCGTGTCACCGTCCTTTACTACCTTGCGCCGCTACGCGGAGGCGACGGGTACGCGGCTGACCGTTGGTTTGGTACAGGCGGACCGCTGAACGGCTGGACGCTACTCGCGGCAAGGCTCGCAGACCGTGCCTCTCTTGATGACGGAATGCTCACAACCTTGCGCAAAGCTCGGCGTCGAGGCGTGCATGGAAGTATTACCTGCTTCTATTTCTGGCGATCCGGCGACACATCTCCGCTCATAGCCACCGTAGGATTCGTCAGCGGACTTGGACCGGGCGTATGGGGGCGCTCGTCCTTACGAGGCTTTTCGCGGCAGGGCGCACGGAGACCGCGTTCGGGCGCTACTTGGGGGGTTCCCCACCCACATTAGGGGTCCCGGATCTACATCTGGGAAGTCTGCATCATCCGAGGAACAAACGCTTTAGGGAGACCAGCGTATGAGTGACGTTGAGTATGTGTTGCGACCCGAAGCCGGGCCCGTAGAACCGGCGGTGTTGAATCTTAGCAACACGTTCGATTTCCGGGACCACCTCACAGTACGCGGCGACACGGATGGGACCGCGCACGACCTTGACCTCGACCCGGCAGGCAAGACGGAGTCCTTCGATGAGAATCCGGGCAGCATCGCGCTGCTCATCCGGCTGGGCGAGTTCGTGTTCTACACTACCGGCGACCAAACTTCTGGCAGATGAAAGAAGAAGCGGAAGAAACCGACTGCGGAAGAAGCTGTCGTAGCCTCGGGTGCCATCCCACGCGGCAACGATATCGATGTCCTGAAAGTCAGCCACCACGGTTCAGACACGAGTACCGGTACGGAATTGGCCCAGCAGACTGCGTCCCGAGGTCTCGATCATTTCCTCTGAGTTCACCGACAAACACCGACTCCCGAGGCGGATTGTCATCAAGCAGCTTCAGGATACCCGGAGCTTTGTGCTCATTACCGGGAACGGCGAGGCTGTCGACGGCAACTACGCAGACGCGAGGGAGACTGACGAGGATGACGTTTCCACTCCGTCACCAGAGGCTGTGTTCAATGCGCAGGGCGATGTCATTGTGCTGGTATCGTCGAACGGTGAGCGCTATACGGTAACCGGAAGTACGTTTTCGAAGATGTTTAGCGCCCGGGATGTAGACAACGACCGGTAGGCCATGACGGCTCACCAGTCCCGATGCGTGGTGGAGGGTTATCACCCACGGCTCGATGTCCGCGCCGCTTCACGGCCATCCGCGAAAGCCGACGGGGCTCGAGGCAGTGGTTTCGCCGCTGTTTTCTCCGCTCGCGTCGGGACCGGTGTGTCGTCGTCAAACCGGTACTGCTTTCAGGTGGGCTAAGGCAATACCAAGTAATTGTTCTGCATTCTGTCGAAGTATCGGCCGGAAAACCGGAGATGCTTCAACAGAATCATTTCGACGTACCAAAGGCTGAGGTTCCTCGCGTCAAAGTGTGCCCATGTGGGAATGTTGGGGAGATTCGCTTTGGCGTGTACCAGTTCATTTCTGAGCTGAGTAATGGCCGTCGGTCCGTCCTTCCCGGGAAATGCCTGTTGGAGAGTCCCGCATGTGGCCGGGATGCTCGCGTCAATGCCGAGTTTCTTGAGGGTGAGGGGAAGCACCGAGGATCCCTTGGTTTTCTTTCCCAGTATCTGATACCCCATGGCTTCCCAAGCCGCTTGCGTTAGTACCACCCCCACGTGTGCCGGGCTGGTGGCGGCGTTGGTGTACCAGTCGACAACGGTGGGCAGCGTCTCCCCCCATTGCTGCCAAAGGTTGTCGAACGGGCCAAGCAAATCGGCAATCACGTCTCCGCCGTTGTTCATCGGGAACCATCTCGTTGCCGCAGGCTTTGCCGGCTCCACGAAATTCGTTCCCCACGAGAATGCTGCCGTGCCCTCTCCCGTAACCGCGTGAACCGGAATCAAGTCGCAAGCCATTCCACGTGCGAATGACAGGAAAGCTCGTAGCCTCCGCATGTTCTCCTTGGCCTCCTCAATAGAAAATGGCTTCCGGTCATCCCGTCGGAGCACTCCGTTGTGAGTCAGCGCATGACCATGGGCAGGTCGATACCGGACACCAGTGGACCCAAAACGTTCCGTGATGTCGAATCGGAAACCCCGGAACCTTCCAGTTGCCGCACCGAAGAAATGCGTTGTCCCCTTACGAGTTGAATGCTTGGCTCCCCTGCCAAAGAAGCTGGGAAAATTGACAATTCGGAACTCCAGCTTTTTGATCTCCGCGTCGGATGGCATCACGATATGCGGAGCCTTTCTGAGAACGAATGATGCCGGGGCATAGAAGGGAGCGTTCAGACTATACTGGAAGTATCCTTCCGCCTCGACTCCCGCGGCTGTCCTAATACGGCACAGCTTCCCCCAGGGTAAAGCGTGAGTCGGCAAGGCACCGAAATCAAGGGAGAACCCCAGCCTCGGATGTAAACGAACTACGGCCTTGCCTAGGGCCGGTTGAGGTAGTGGTCGGTTATTGATGTGGGTCAGTTCTATCGATTCCAGCAACAGATGCTTTCGAGCAGCCATAGTTCATCAGACCTCCACGGAAGGAGAGGGCCTTGACGTCACGGTGGCTGTCTGGGACTGTTGGTCGACGTCACCACCCTCTGCGGGATTGTTCTTGGGGGCCGGTATCTTTAAGAAGTTGACGGCCCCCTCGCCAATCTGAACTTAGCAAACTGCGCCCGTCGGCGCTCGGGGTCGCTACCCCTGACCTGCCCCCCAATTCGTTCTCACTCACAAGTTAGCGATATTTCCGTATATCCGCTCCGGAGCAGGCTGCAAACTCTATAGGTGTCAGTTCGTAAGGGCTTGCGTGTGGTCTTCGGGCGTTGTAGTCGAACGGAAGGGGGATGGCACAAAGGCGTGCGGGTAGTTCGGTGTTGGATGCCTTGGGCGACAGAGCCGCGCTGGAACGCGCGCAGACTGGAATGAATCCGCTTACAGTATGCTTACGACGAGGATCGGGACTCCTCAGCGATCCACAGTTTGTGGCCGTGTAAACAACAATAATATCCTATAGTTATGAGTGATTCCCAAGGTCGCTACATGGTCGGCGTGGACATCGGCGGCACCTTCACCGACTGCGTCGCCATGGATGCCGGCGGCACCATGACGGTGGGGAAAGCGCTTTCCACGCCGGACGACTACTCGGTGGGGGCGCTGGCCGCGGTGCGCGATGCGGCCGGGAACCTCGGGTTCAAGGACGAAGACGAACTGCTCGCCTCCGCCCGCCTTTTCTTCCACGCCTGCACCATCGGCGATAATGCGCTTCTCACTGGATCCGGGGCGCGTACCGGCCTGATCACCACCAAGGGGTTTGGCGACACTCTTCGCATCATGCGCGGGCGTTTCACGGACGGGGTCCCGGAGTCGGAGATCTTTCATCTGTCCAGGCTCGACAAGCCCGCGCCCATGGTGCCGGGGCCGCTGGTCAAGGAGGTGGACGAGCGGGTGGACTACAAGGGCGCGGTGTTGGTGCGGCTGGATCCGAGGCAGGTGGAGAAGGTGGTGGCCGAGCTGGTTTCGAGCGGGGTGGAGGCGGTGGCGGTGAGCCTCATCTGGTCGGTCGCCAACGACCTCCACGAGCGTGGCATCGCCGGCATCGTCGGGGCGAGCCACCCCGATATATTTCTCAGCCTCTCCAGCGAGGTGGCGCCTTATCTGGGGGAGTACGAACGCACCGCCACCACAGTCTTCAACGCCTCCATAGGGCCGCGCATCTCCACCTACATCAACCGCCTGGGCGGACGGCTGCGGGAGCACGGGCTGGCGGGCGAACCTCTGATCATGCAGTCCTACGGCGGCGTGCTGGGGGTGGAAGCCACCGCCCGGAACGCCATCGGCACCATCGAGTCGGGTCCCTCGGCCGGGGTCACGGGGAGCGCCTGGCTCGGCCGGCTCATGGACCTGCCCGACATCCTGGCCACGGACATGGGCGGCACCACGTTCAAGGTGAGCGTCATCCGGGACGGGGTCATCGAGAAGGACTACAAGCCGGTGCTGCTGCGCCACCAGATCTACGCCACCAAGATCTGGGTCGAGTCCATCGGCGCGGGCGGCGGCAGCATCGCGTGGACCGATCCCAAGACGGGACTACTCAAGGTCGGGCCGGAGAGCGCCGGCGCCCAACCGGGACCCGCGTGTTACGGCCTGGGCGGCGCCGAGCCCACGGTGTCCGACGCCGACCTGGTGCTGGGCTACCTCAATCCCGACTACTTCCTGGGCGGGCGCCTGTCGCTGGACGCCGGACGCGCGCGCCGCGCCGTGGAGGAAAAGGTCGCCCAACCCCTGGGCCTCTCGGTGGAGGCGGCGGCCGGCGGCATCTACCGCATCATCAACGCGCACATGAGCGACTTGATCCGCCGTGCCACGGTGGAGCGGGGCTACGACCCGCGCGACTTCACGCTGTTCGCCTTCGGCGGCGCCGGGCCGGTGCACGCGGCGCGTTACGCCGCGGAGCTGGGCATCAGGCAGGTGGTGGTGCCGCTCACGGCGTCGGTGCACAGCGCCACGGGGTTGGTCGGCTCGGACGTCGTTTACCAGTACGGCAAGTCGGACCGGATGCAGGTGCCGGCGGAGCCCGAGCGCGTCAACCGAACCTTCGACGAACTGGTGCAACGCGCCCGCGCCGATCTGGCCGGCGCCGGTTTCGAGGGCGGTGGCGTGCGCATCGAGCGCAGCTTCGACATGCGCTATCGCTACCAGGTGCACGAATTGAACGTGGTCATGCCCGAGGGCACGCTGCCCCTTTCGGAGGAGGAGTTGAACGGGGTGTACGAACGTTTCGACGACCTGTACGAACGAACCTACGGCCCCGGTTCCGGCTACCGCGAGGCGGGGAAGGAGATCATGAACTTCCGCCTCACCGCAACCGGCGTGCTGGACAAGCCGCGGGTCCAGTCGTACCCTCTGTCGTCGGCCGCCGCGGACGGTGCGCTCAAGGGCCGCCGCAAGGTCTGTTTCGAGGAGTTCGACGCACCCCGGGACACCCCGGTGTACGACTTCGACGCGTTGCTGCCGGGAAACGAGATGGCCGGCCCCGCCATTATCGAGACCCCGGTGACCACCATCGTGGTGAATCCGGCGGACCGGGCGGTGATGGACGCCTACCGCAACATCCGGCTCCTTGTCGGCGGATGAGGAAGGAAGGGACTCCCATGGACACGCGCATACACGGCGTCGACCCCGTCACCTTCGAGATCCTCTCGCACCGCCTTCACCAGGTCACGCGCGAGATGGGCATTACACTGGAACGCACCGGCGGTACCGTCAACACCACCCAGCAACGGGACTACATGGCATCCCTCTACCGTCCGGACGGCGACATCCTCTCGGCGGGGGCCACCCTGGGACAGCACGTGGTGTGCGCCAGCTACGCGGTGAGACGCATCATCGAGCGCTTTCCGCCGGACGAGATCTTCGAGGACGACGTCTTCCTGCTGAACGATCCCTATCTCGCCGCCATCCACCAGTCGGACATCTACGTGGTCTCGCCGATCCACCATGGCGGGCGGCTGGTGGCCTGGAGCGCCACCTTCGTGCACGTGAACGACGTGGGCGCGCTGTCTCCCGGCGGGGACTCGCCCGACGCCACCGAGATCTTTCACGAGGGGCTGCGCGTGCCCGGCATCAAGCTGGTGGAGCGCGGCGTGCTGCGCCAGGATGTCTTCGACACCCTCACCAACATGACGCGCCAGCCGGGCATGGTGGGGCTGGACCTCAAGTGCGAGATCGCCGCCAACAACGTGGCAAAGGCGCGGCTGCGGGAGATGTACGCGCATTACGGCGCCGCGTTGCTCGACGCGGTGGCCGGCGAGATGATCCGCTACACCGAGGCGATCTTCCGGGAGCGCATCGCGTCGTTCGAGGACGGCGAGTGGACGGAGGAGCTGGCGCTGGAGGCCCAGGACACTTGGCGCATGAAGGTGGCGCTACGCAAACGCGAAGACCGGCTCATCTTCGATTTCACCGGCACCGACCCGCAGGCCGTGACCGGCGTCAACCTGCCGTTCCACGGCACCGCCGGGTTCTGCTTTGCCGCGGTGCTGACCACGCTGGTACACGACCTTCCCAAGAACCACGGGGTGATTCGGCCGCTGGAAGTCATCGCTCCCGAAGGGACGCTGGTGAACGTCACCTATCCGGGTCCGGTGTCCCTCAACACCACCTCCTGTGGCTTCAGCGTCGGGTTCCTGGCCAGTTCGGTGCTGATGCAGATGCTCGGCACCCACGAACACTGGCGCGATGAGATCGTCACTCCCAACGCCAGCCACCGAAACGGCAAGCACTCGGGGTTGAACCAGTCCGGCCGCTACTGCGTCTTCAATCTTGCCCACGGCGCCATGGACGGCAACGGCGCCCGCGCCCACGCCGACGGCATCGACTCCGGCGGCAACTACATGAACTGCCCCAACGCGGAATGGTTCGAGCTGAACTTCCCGGTGCTGTACCTGTTCCGCCGCCACGCGACCGATTCGGCCGGCCCGGGCCGCTTCCGCGGCGGCCTGGCGGTGGAGACCGCGCACACGCCGCACGACGCCCCCGAGGGGCGGCTCGGCGGCGTGGCCTACGGCGTGGCCGGACTCAGGAACTCCGGCCACGGCATGTACGGCGGCTACCCCGGCGCGCCCAGCGTCATCGTCCTGCGGGAGAACACGCGCGTGCGCGAGGTCATGAACCGCGACCGGAACGCCGTGGAACTGGACGAGGTGGGCGGAACCGAACGCGTCCTCCCGTACTGCAACTTCGACTTTAACGACGGCGACGTGCTCTACATGCGCGTGGCCAGCGGCGGCGGCTACGGCGATCCGCTGACGCGCGAGCCGGACCGGGTACGCGCGGACGTGGTGGACGGGGCGGTCTCCGAAGACGCGGCGCGGGACATCTACGGGGTGGCGTTCAAGCCCGAGACACGGGAAGTGGATGACGCGGCAACCGAGGCGCTACGCCGACGTTTGGGCGGTGGGAACGGCGCGTCGCGCGAACAAGACCAAACACCGGACAGCGCATCCAGTGCGCCAGGTCCGGAGTCGGGCAGTACCGACGGAAACCGTGTCGGCCCATGTTCGCGTTGCGGCTCCGCCGGCGTCCCGATCGCATACAAAGCGGACCGCGCTGTCGAGAGATGCACGTGTCCGCCCACTGAAGCGGGTCCGCTAATGAGCGACCTTCACGGCCGTTACCTGTTCGAGAAGCTATACTGCCCGTCGTGCCACTCCCTGCTCAAGGCTCACATGGTGGCCGTCACGTGAGACTGGCGGGTGGTTTACATGCTCGGCGTATACAATGAGCCAACCCATTTCGGGAGAGCCGGCGATGCCAGCTTGGAAGCGTCTCCTCATCGCGTGGTTGTTCGTCCCGGTTCACGCCTTCCTGTTCCGCCTCTCGGGCGGCCGCGTGCTGGGTCGCCTGGAAGGCACGGGAGTCCTCATTCTCGTCACGATGGGGCGCAAGAGCGGCAAGCGGCGCTTGTCGCCCCTACTGTACTTCCGCTTCGATGAGACCGGCGACCTCGTCGTCGTCGCTTCGAACTACGGCCAGGACCGGCATCCCACGTGGTACCTGAACCTCGCCGCCGACCCGAGGGTCGTCGTCGAGACCGGCGGCGAGCGCTTCGCCGCCGAGGCCCATGTGATCCGGGGACATGAGCGCGACACGCTGTACGACAGGGTGGTCGCGGCGAATCCTCGCTTCGGCACCTACCGCGCCGGCACGCGGCGCGAGATCCCCGTCGTCGCGCTCCGCCGAGCCCGGCCATCCGTCCGCGAAACTAGCGTGGGAGGGGCGCACCGGCGCCTCAATGTCCAGCGGTGAGCATCTTCTCGACGAAGAACTCCGCGGCCTTGTAGGAGCTGCGTACCATCGGGCCGGCGGCGACGTAGCGGAAACCTAACGCCAACCCCTGCTCTTCGTAGTGCCGGAAACGGTCGGGGTGCACGAACTCCGCCACGGGCAGGTGCTTGCGGGTGGGCTGGAGGTACTGGCCCAAGGTGAGGATGTCGACGCCGCGGGCGCGTAGGTCGCGCATGGTGGCGAGGACCTCGTCGCGGGTCTCGCCCATGCCGAGAAGGATGGCGCTCTTGGTGTAGACGCGCCGGTCCAGGGCCTTGACGTTCGTGAGCACGTCCAGGGTCTGTTCGTAGCCGCAGCGCCGGTCCCGGGCGTAGCGCGTGAGGCGCTGGACGGTCTCGATGTTCTGACCGATGACCTGGGGGGCGGCGTCGACGACCTTCCCGAGCGCGCGGACGTCGCCGCGAAAATCCGGGATCAACGCCTCGATGATCAGCTCCGGGCACCGCTGCCGGGTCTCCCGGATGGTGTCGGCGAACACGCCGGCGCCCCCATCATCGAGGTCGTCCCGGTCCACGGAGGTGAGGACCACGTAGCGCAACTCCATGCGTGCCAATGCCTCTGCCACCCGCCTGGGCTCGTCCGGGTCCACGGGCGCGCCGTTCTTGGCCGTTTTGACTGCGCAGAACCGGCACCCGCGCGTGCACACGTCCCCGAGGATCATGATGGTCGCCGTTCCCGCACGCCAGCACTCGGCCAGGTTGGGACAGCGCGCCTCCTCGCACACCGTGTGCAGCTTGAGCCCACGGAAGTTGTCCTTGAGGCGGTTGTACTCGGCGCCGGACGGGATCCGGACCTTGAGCCAGGGCGGCTTGTGCACTGCCTCTGTACGCGCGCCGATCATTGTGCTTCCAGCCTAACTCACCGACCGCGAAATGACTACCGTACCTGGGAACCGTCATTCCCGCGAAACAGGCTGTGTCAAAACTGGTGAGGCGCCGCCCCCCGATTCGTCATTCCCGCGGAAGCGGGAATCCAGGGGCGGCGAGGCGGGGAAACGCCTTTGTAGTGCCCCACCACCGCCCATGGATTCCCGCTTCCGCGGGAATGACGAATCGGGGGTTGTTGCCTCTAATCAGGGGGCGGTGCCTCACCAGTTTTGACACAGCCTGTTTCGCGGGAATGACGAATCGGGGCGTGGATGCCAATCCTCATCCGAGCGGAGTCTTGACACAGCCTGCCTGTGTCTTCAGCGCGCGAAGAACCCGCCGACGATGGCGTCGTGCCACAGCCGGCACACCGGGGGGATGATGCCGCGCGGGAGATCGTCGTAGGTGAGGCCCCAGGTGTGGATGCCGGCGCCCAGGGAGACGCAGGCTACCTTGGGGGCGGGGTCCATGGCGGCGTAGAGCGGCAGGGCGTCGCAGCAGCGCCGGAGGGTGACGGTGTCGTCGTCCAGGCCGTGAAGGGAGAGCACGGGCGGCACCGGCTTGGCATCGGGGCCGGACAGTTCCCGCAGGTAGCCGAGGTAGCGGGCGACGAGGCGCTCCTCGTCCGTGCCGCTCATCTTCAGGCGCCGGGCGGTGACCCGGGCGGCCTGGTCCAGCGCGCCGGCGCCGTTCTTGTGGACGAAGTCCTCGGCCTTGAAGTTGGTGCGTTTCTTCCCCATCTCCCACTTCTCCATGGTGAGCTCCATGAGCATGGGCAGGCTGTAGCCCTTGTCCTTGAGGCCTTCGTAGAGGTAGCGCGCCGTGTCGCGCCAAGTGCGCAGGCGCAGGTGGTTGAAGGGGAACTCCCAGCGGTCGCCGGTGGTGGCCGTGTAGATGTAGGCGAAGGTGGAGGAGCCGTAGCCGAGCACGCCGTCGACGTTGGCCACCCGTTGGGCGGCGATCATGGCGAACGGTCCGCCGGTGGAGTGGCCGTGGACGTAGAGGGCGTACTCGGACGGGTCGAACTCGCGCCGGCAGCTCTCGCGCAGGGCCTCCTCGAAGGCCACGGGCCACGCCGCCATGCGGTGGTAGAACTCGGTGCCTTCCCGCGCCACCAGCGAGATGACCGTGCCGTAGCTCTCGCGCCGGGCATCGTCGCGCGCCACGTCGTATTGGTCGCGGGTGATGCGCGTTTCCTTGGTCCAGAGCGGCGTCCGGCCGGTGCCGTCGGGTTCGATGGTATCGCCGGGCCAGTCCCTGGAGGGGTCCAGCAGGTAGAGCCGCCCGGGAAAGGTCATGAGCGTGACCTTGAAGCCGAACTTCGTCGCCAGCATGCGCGCCACCGGCTCCAGCGACTTGTAGTCCGAGGTGCCGCCGTGCAGCAGGAAGATGCCGGCGCGCCTGCCGTCCGGGGCCTTGGGGATACGGGCGGGGTCCTCCGGCGCGTAGGTCATGGTGCCGATGTCCCAGTCCATGTCCAGGGCGCGGATGCGAAAGATGTCCTCGCGGTTCCCCACCGGGATGTCGGGCAGGTCGAGGGTCTCGCGGGAGAGCTTGACCACTTCGGGACGGGGGATGGAGTCGGGGGGCGCCCATGCGCCGTTTTCAGCACTCATACGTTTGCCTCCGTTTCATACGCCCAGCAGCCCTTGCTGCCCGTAGTAGTAGAAGCCCGCGACCGCGCCGGTCATGAGGGTCGCGAGGGTGGCGCCCACCAGGGCGCGGATGCCCACGGCGGACAGGTCGCCGCGGCGCGCCGGCGCCAGGGCGCCGATGCCGCCGATGAAAATGCCAAGCGAGGCGACGTGGGCGAAGCCGCACAGGGTATACGACAGGACCAGGATGCCGCGGGGCGAGATCGCGCCCTCGGCTCCGAGCCTGCCCAGTTCCTGGTAGGCGACGACCTCGGTGAGGATGGCGCGCCCGCCGAGCAGGCGGCCGGCGGCCGTGAGATCGCTCTCCGCAAGGCCCAGGAGCCACGCCAGCGGCGTGAAGATCCAGCCGAGGATGCGCCGCAGGTCCACGGGTCCGGCGAGGATGTCGCTCAACGGCGCGGTCACCTTGAGCAGGCCGTAGTCGACGAGGGCGACGAAGCCCAGGATGGCCACGAGCAGGGTGCCGATGCCCGCCGCCAGCTTGAGGCCTTCCCAGGAGCCGTCCATCAGCGCGGCCATGGTGTTCTGCTTGCGCCCGCTCTCGGCCATGGGCGGCACGCCTCCGAGCGTGTCCGGTGTCTCCGTTTCGGGCAAGATCAGCTTGGACACCAGCGCCGCGGCCGGGATGGACATGAGCGAGGCGGACACGAGGTGTCCGGCGATGAGCGGGAAGCTGTCCTTCAGGAACAGCACGTAGAGCGCCAGGGTGGTGGACGCCACCGTGGCCATGCCGCAGGTGACGAGCGTGAGCAGCTCGGAGCGGGTCATGCGGTCGAGATAGGGGCGCACCGTCATGGCCGACTCGACGCCGATGAAGATGTTGGAGGAGCCCGCCAGCGACTCCGCGCCGGAGAGCCCCATGGTGCGGTGAAAGAGGATTGCGAAAAGCTTCACCACCGGTTGCAGGATGCGCAGGTGATAGAGCGCCGCCATGAGCGAGGCGAAGAACACCACCGCCGGGAACACCTGCGCCGCCAGGATGAAGCCGATGGACGCCGACCCGCCCGCGGTGGTCTCGCCCGGGTTGAGCGCCAGCGGGCCGAAGAGGAAGCGCGCGCCCTCGTTGCCCGCCCGCAGAATCGTGATGACGGTGTCGTTGATCCATATGAGGGCCGTGTGGGTCCACGGGATCCAGAAGACCGCCGCGCCCAGCACCAGCATCAGGCCGCCGGCCGTGAGCACCGTACGCCAGGGGAGGGGTCTCCGGAAGCCGCCCGCCGCCCAGGCCAGGAAGGCCAATGCGATCAGGCCCCCGAGGGAGCCGAGGTTGAGCCAGCTCATGGCTTCAACCGTTTAGCGCGACGTGACCGGGCGCGCAAGATTCGGACCACGCGACGTGAGACGCGATCCGCATGACGTTTGTTGACAAGCTCCCATGGGGCGGGTTAATACCCGAATCATCCGGCGCGACACGGTTCAACAGATCGGCGCCGCGTTCCTTGCGCACAACCTTACACAAGAGCCGACCAGGAGGTTCCCATGGCGAACAAATATCAGATCATCGACGGCGACGGGCACGTGGTGGAGGACATGGAGGCCATCACCAGCCGCTTTCCTCGGGAAGTGCAGGAGCAGATGCGCTGGTCCAACCCGTTCCCGCCGCTGGACCACTTGCATTCGGCCAACGCGCACAAGCTCCCGGAGGGCTCGTTTCAGCAGGTGGGTTACGACGGCTGGGTGGAGTTCCTGGAGGACGTGGGCATTGACCGGACCGTGCTCTATCCCACGGTGGGACTTTCCTACGGCAAGGTGGTGGCCCAGGACTGGGCCATCGACTTGGCGCGCGCCTACAACGACTGGATCGCCGAGAACTACGTACAGAAGAGCCCGCGCTTCCAGGCGGTGGCCCTGATACCGCTGCAGGAGCCGGCGGAGGCGGTGAAGGAACTGCGCCGGGCGGTGGAGGAGCTGGGCATGTGCGGCGCCATGCTGCCGTCGACCGGCATCCAGTTGCACCTCGGCCACAAGTACTACTGGCCCATCTACGAGGAGGCGAACCGCCTCGGCTGCTGCCTCGGCATC
Source organism: Deltaproteobacteria bacterium (assembly GCA_026712905.1). Lineage (NCBI taxonomy): Bacteria > Pseudomonadati > Myxococcota > Myxococcia > Deltaproteobacteria bacterium. The sequence continues at coordinate 20,617 of JAPOPM010000081.1, read as the reverse complement.
CACGGCGGCGCGCACGAGAACCTCGGCATGGACGACCTGCATCCGTACGCTCCGGTGCACGCCCTCGGCCATCCGTTCGGGCAGATGATCTCCATGGGCGGCATCGTCTTCAACGGCATCTTCGACCGCTACCCCAACGTGCGCATCGGCTTCCTGGAAGGCGGCGTGGCGTGGCTGCTGATGTGCCTGGAACGCTTCGACCGTTCCTACGAGACCCACATCCAGCACGATCCCCGGAGCGAGTTCCTGCAGCTTCGGGACGGCGAGGCGGTGAGCGATTACGTGAAGCGGCACATCGACGAGGGCCGGATCTTCGTAGGCTGCGAGGGCCACGAGCCCGACCTGGCCCATGCCATCCGCACGATTGGGAACAAGCCGTGGGTCTACTCCTCGGACTTCCCCCACGAGGTCAACAACGAGTTCTGCAAGGAAGAGCTGGGCGAGGTGATGGACAGCGATGAGTTGAGCGAGGATGACAAGGCCGCGGTGTTGGCGCGCAACGCGGAACGCTTCTACAACCTGCCGTCGGGGCTCTAGCAATCCGACAGGACACTCGCGCCGCACGGATCGGGAGGGGAGGGGATTCCCGGGTTCATTGACTCTGGAGAATCTTCTCCAACTCCTTCCGTTCCCCCTCCGTTATCCCGTCTCCGCCCTGGCCGCTCCGAGCGTTTTCCGCCGGCCGGCGTGAGAAGTCGATCCCCTCGAACCGGAAACTCACGAGATTGACGATCTCGTGCCGGTAGAGCCATCCCAGCATCACCGCCAGGATGATCACCGGGATCAGCAGCCATCCGCGCCGTCCCTGGGGCTTCCGCTTGCGCGTGGGCGGTCGTTTTCTGTTCGCTTTAGCCATCCGGCGGACGTTCCTTCCGGGTCCGTGACCTGCAACCGTTGCGGTTACCAAGCGCGAGGGCCTGCGAACGGGTCGTCCGCGTCCCTCAACTCCAGCTCGAAATCAGCAGCGGCTCGGGCCACAACACGTGCAATAACTCATCGAATACCAGATAGAGGTAGCCTTCGGCCAACGCGCCCAGGAGAAGCGCGACGCGCCAGCGGGCGCCGTAGGCGAAGGCGTAGCCCGCGGTGAAGAGCGGCAGGGTGACGTGGAAGCCACCGCTTGAACGCGAAATGGCGCTGGCGCCTCTTTCCGTGATTCAGCGTTCGGGCACCTTGTATATTTTGCGCAGGCTCGATGCGCAATGCCACTTGTCGATAGTGGAAGGCCCCATCTGCGATTGGTACGCCGCCATGGCGAGCTTGCTGATCTTCTTGTCCTTCAGCAGCAATGGGAAGATGGGTAGGTTCTTGTATGAGGAACGATGGCTGATACCTGGTTCGCGTCAGTGCTCGCTGATGTCGATCATCACGCCGTCGGGATCCGCGAGCTGATACTCGCCGAACTTGCACTTGGCGAACAGCGCGAGCCGCGCTTCCGCCTCCGGTCCCGCGCCCACCGGGCCGGGGCTCAGGTAGGGGTTGCGCTTGGACAGTGCCTCAAGCCGGTCCTTGACCGCCTGCACGCTCTCCACCTTGAAGCCGATGTGGTCCAGCGCCGGGCGCTCGATGCCGGCGCCGGCGTAGTCGGAGATCTTCCACGGCGAGATGATCAGCGTGACCCGTCCGTCCGTCAGGTAGCAGTTGGGATCGTCCGCGGGCTTCTCGGTTTCCACCAGGTCGAAAATGTCCCGGTAGAACTGCGCCACCCGCTCCGGTTCCACCGCGCGCAGCACGAAGTGCTTGACGTAGCGGTCGGCCTCGTGCTGGCCGTCGACGTACACGTCGGTGCGGTTCTCCATCCCTTCCTGGGAAAGGTCGAACACGTTCCCCGCGGGGTCATGCGTGCTCAGGCCGGCGAACGGGCGGTTGCTCGGCCGCTTGAGAATGTGCACCTCCGGATACTTCTCGCCCATGCGCGCGGCTACCCCCTCGACGTCGTCCACCTCGAAGCCGAAGTGGTCGAAGCCGCCCTGGCGTCCGGGCCGGCGCGGGTTGATGTTGATGCCCACGTAGCCGTCGCTCACCACCGATGCGCTCTCGATGCGTGCGCGCTCGGCGGTCTTCATGCCGAACACCGCTTGGTAGAACTTCTCCTCGATGGCGTAGTTCTCGCTCACGATGGCCAGATGCTTGATTCGTGTCGCCATGACGACGTCCCTCCCTTTGGCGAAATTACTGTTCTGCCGTTGTGCGATGCAGGCACCAAAATGCGACCATGCACCAAAGCCCCGGCGCACGCAAGGGCGAGGCGAGAGCCGCGAAGCCACCCCAAAACGGACCCAATGGCCTCGTGCGGCAATGATCACGTCCGAATCGCGTCACCCCGTCCGCAGGACCAGTTTGCCCCGCGCGTGCCCGGTCTTGCTTACCTCGTGCGCCTTGCGCACCTCGTCCAGCGCGAACGCCGCATCGACGTGCACCTGGAGTCGCCCCTCCGCCGCCAAGGCGGCGATGGCCAGGAGCTGTGCCGCATCGGCGTGGACCGACACGTGCTGCGCACGCACGCCGCGGGCCGCGGCTTCCTCCGCGCGGGGACGCCCGCGAATCGAAGCGAGCACGCCGCCACGCCGGATAACCGGCCAAGAGCGCTCCTGGACCTCACCGCCGACACCGTCCAGCACGACGTCCACGCCGGACACCGCCTCCTCGAAGCGCGTCGCGTTGTAGTCGATGACGTCATCCACGCCCAACTCACGCAGGAATGCCTCGTTGCGCGCCGACGCCGTGCCGACCACGTGCGCGCCCTTCCACATGGCCAACTGGATCGCGATGTGGCCGACGCCACCCGCCGCCGCGTGAATCAGCACTTTCTGTCCGGCCTGGACGTCCGCTATGTCGAATAGCGCCTGCCACGCGGTCAGCGCCGCCAGCGGCAACCCCGCCGCCTGCGCATCGTCCATTGTGTCGGGCTTGGCGACCAGTTCCGCGCTCGGCGCGGCCACGTATTCGGCGTAGCCGCCGCCACGCCAGGGCCAGCGCACCATGCCGCACACCGCGTCTCCGACCCGGAAGTCCGCGATGTCCGCCCCCAGCGCCTCCACCACACCCGAGACGTCCCACCCCGGAATAAACGGGAACGGGTCGTCGAGCCGCGACGCCACGCCCTCGCCCGCGCAGGTCTTCCAGTCCACCGGGTTGATGCCCGCGGCGTGTATTCGTACGAGCACCTCCCCGGCCCCGGGCTCCGGCCGCGGTGCGGCCTCGACCCGCAGGCTGTCGAGCCCCCCAAACTCATGTATCCGTACGGCTTTCATACGATCTCACTAGCTCAGGGGGCTCGGCTTTGCCAACGCGAGGGGGTGAGTGCAGCGTGTTTGCCTGGGAGGACGGCGCCGGCAGACCGTCAGCTCCGATGGCGAACCCCGGATGCCGACCATCAGCCGAGGCGTGTTGACAACTCCGCGCATCCGGGACCATACTTTCATGCAACACTCATTGATCGGTGCAGGCTTATGTTCACTACCGCGGATTTCGCATTATACGACCATAGTGGCCGGTTGGCTGCGGTCGTGGAGTTGAAGAACAAGCTCGGAACTTCACGGGAATGGGCAGCCCAAACGCGACGAAACATCCTCGCGCACGGCGGCCCATACAACGCTGATTTCTTTTTGCTCATCACGCCAGACCGTCTGTATCTTTGGAAGGGCACTGAGGCGGACACGGGTCAAGTGGTTCTGCCGACCCTTGAAACGGACACGCGGCAAGAACTTGCTCCCTATTTCGAGAGCGCCAAGGTGGACCCCCTGCAAGTGACCAGTCACGCCTTCGAATTGCTCGTAGCGGCATGGCTAGGTGATATCATTCGGCCAGTAAGGAACACTGACAGATATCCCGACGACCATGGCTGGCTCGCCGAGTCGGGGTTTCGCACCGCCATACAGGGTGGTCGCGTCGAGTATGAAGCGGTGGCGTGAACGTCTACGTCGAGTCCAACTTTGTGCTTGAACTCGCCCTGATACAGGAGCAATACGCTAGTTGTGAGGAAATTCTGCAGCTTTGCGAAGCGAGTCGCATACGGCTTGTCATACCGGCCTATTCTCTGGCGGAACCCTACGAAACACTTACTCGGCGCCACAAACAACGGCGACGAATGAAGCAAGAGCTGGATGCCGAATTCCGTCAGCTTTCTCGGACTGCATCACTCTCAGAACAGCTCGCCGGGTTCAGGGATCTCACAACGCTACTGATCAGCGCTGCGCAGCAAGAATCCCAGCGTCTTGAGAGCGTGCGCTCTCGGCTCATTGACGTGGCCGAGGTTGTGCCGCTTGGTACATCCGTGTTGGCTGCCGCAACGCAGTATCAGCGTACGCATGGCTTGTCGGCGCAGGATGCGATAGTCTACTCATCCGTTCTTACTCACCTCAAGCGAGTTCATGCATCGGAGAATTGCTTCCTGAACCGAAACGCCACGGACTTCGACGATCAGAACGTCGTCGAGGAGCTCGCCGGTCACAACTGTCAGCTTTTTCTTCAATTCGATGCTGGCTGTTCGTTCATTCGCGGCGCGTTGAGGTGATGGTGCGCTTCTCTCTCCGTCGCGCTTCGTCGATGACTATCTCGGCGACGCGCCCCCTCAAGCTTGATGAGTGTCCCAATCGAACATGCGCCGCTGCCGGCGCCCGTTGAAGTTGATTACCTCCAACAGAAGGCCGTCGGGGTCGGAGAAGAAGGTTGCGTAGTAGTCTGGTGAGTACTGCGTGTAGGCTTGCGGCTCGGTGGCGTCGATGCCGACCGCGCGGAGCTCTTGGCAAGCCCGGTCCACGGCCTCTTCGTCCACCACGCGGAAGCACAGGTGTGACGGTGCGCCCTGACTCGCGCCCGGCTCCACCGAAGCGCTGTCCCGCGCCACGATCCAGTACGTCAGGTGCCGGTTGTCGTAGCGCGCCCGCGGCGACACCTTGTCGGAAGCTCTGCCCTTGCGGAAGCCCAGAACCGGCATGACCTTGTCGTAGAACGCCTCGGCCGCGGCCAGATCCCGAACAGGGATGAAGATGTGGTCGATACAGATGACTTCAACGGGCATGGTATTTCCCTCGTGCGTTCCCTACGTCATACCCGCGGCACAGGGTGTGTCGAGACTCCGCTGGGCTACGAAACGGCACCACGACCCCAAGTCGTCATTCCCGCGGAAGCGGGAATCCAGGGGTGGCGGGGCACTACAGGGGCGTTCCCCCACCACCCTCGCATGGATTCCCGCCCCCGATCGGGGTCGAGGGCAAGCTTCCGCGGGAATGACGACCCGAGGGGTTGGCGCCAGTTCTTGCCTGGGCGACGTTTTGATACAGCCTGTTCCGCGGGAATGACGAGTCGGGGTGGTCGCGCCATCTCTCATCCGAGCCGAGTCTCGATACAGCCCGTTCCGCCGAAATGACGTCCCGACGTTTCCGCTCAGTGCGCCCGGCACGTCCAGTCGCGGCCGCCCCACAGGTCGGTGGCGCCGATGATGGCGTCGGTGGCGTCCAGCGTGATGGTGTCCAGGGCCGAAACCACGGGGGCGCCGGGATAGTTGAGCACCTGGAGTTCCTGGTACGCGCCGGCCACCCGGTCGGCGGGCGGCAGCTCCAGGATGCGGTCGCGGCTGCCGGTGCTCACCACCGCGTCGGCGTGGGTGTCGTAGAAGAGCAGCGGTGAGTCCGTGCCCTCCTGGCCACCGTATTCATACGTGACCAGCACCGTCCGGACGCCTTGCTCCTCGCACGCGCGTACCGTCAGCATCACTTCCAGGAAGGCGTTGCCCGAACCGAGCCAGGTGATGAGGGCGGCTTCCGCTCCCAGCGCGCGCGCCACCTGCGATGCGTTGTGTGCCGCCACTTCCTTCTCGCGGAAGGCCTCGAAGCGGATGCGCTGCAGGATCACGCCGGCGAAATCGACCCGCTTGCCGTGTTCCCGGGACAGGCGCATGGCCAGCGGCTGGTTCTGCCAGTCCCAGGTGGTGGGGTAGTAGGCGATGGTCTTCAGCGTGTTGCCGGTGACCGCGCCGTCCATCATCTCGTTGGGGTGCACCACGGTGGCCAGGGACTCGCGCACCGGCAGCCCGTAGTACCCGAGGCCGGACGGCAGATGCTCCGACTCGGTGATGCAGCCCACGATCACCACGGCCTTGGGCAAGTTTGCATGGCCGTGCGCCGCGCCGAACGTTTCGACGGTGGCGGGTTCGGCCGCGGCCGTGGCCTCTGCGAGCCTCTGCGCCACCCGGTACTCGGCGGCCTGGATCACCTGGTGCGCCTCGGCCTCGATCAGGTCCGGCGGCAGCCGCAGGTTCAGCACCAGACTCGGAACACCGCTGAAGCCCGAGAGGTCGGCCCCAGGCCCCCACATGTCCAGGATGGCGCTTCGCTGCGCGGTGGTGCCGGTGCGGATGGTGCCCTCGTAGGCGGCGGTGGTGATGAGGGTCATGCCCGAGAGCCGATGGGTGCGGCCGCGCCCCACAGGCACCACCGGACTGGTGATGCCCGGAAACACCTGCGCGTCGCCGCCCACCTTGACCCTGGGTTCCACCACGTCGCGGATGCCGGTGACCCGTATCCGCTCGCCCGGACGCACGATGTCGAGCCCGACCTCGAGGATCCGGGGATCCCGCGAAGCCAGTTCCACCAGCTCCGCTTCCGCCACCTCCAGCGTGCCGCCGGCGTATTGCAGGGTCCCGCCGAAGCGGAGATCCCGAACCGGGAACTCCGCCAGCTCCAGCGGTGTGGCGTGCCGGGCGCCGCTCATGAGGCGGTTTCCGGCGTGAACACGGTGCTCTCCTCCACCTCTTCCTCGAGGGCCTTGAGCGCGGTCTCGACGATGGACTTGCGCAGCTTCTCGTCGACCTCGGGCGGCAGGGTCGGGTCGCCGCACGGATGGGGGATCTTGACGCCCTTGACGATGCGGCTGGCGCCCACCTGCTCCGCCAGCGGGAACATGGCGCTGATCATCGACACGGGAACTCCGGCACGGTCCAATTCTTTACTGATCACAGCTCCGCTGCGACTGCAGGTTCCTCACGTGCTCACCAACAGCGCGGCATCCACGCTGTTGGCCTTGAGCTCCGCGGCGATCTCCTCGCCCATCCGCTGCATGGCTGCGGGTGAGCCCTGGTTGCCGGGGACGACGTAGTAGGCGGGGTAGAGGTCCTCGTACTTGCCCTCCTGCTGGAGCTCCCGCAGGGCGTCCAGGGGAACGCCGTAGAGCGGGTTGGCGTTCATGTTGGCCACGTTGTAGCCGCCGTGCACCGCTTCCCACGTGCCCGGCTCCATGGTCTTCAGCTCCGCCACCGGATACTTGCGCCAGAACGTGTTGCGGAAGGTCTTGAAGCCGTCCGGGTTGCCCCACGGCACCACGCCGCTGGTGGTGACCAGCGCGATCTTGGCCTTGCCCACCTGCTTGATCGCGGCGGCCGGCGTCACCCGGTCCCATGTCTGCATGGGGATCTCGGTGGCGAAGGGCTTCCCTTCGATCTTGTCCAACAGCATGTCCAGCGCCCGGTCCGCGCCGGTCCGCCCGCTGCGCTCCTGGAAGCGGATCCCCCGCGACAGGTAGCCCTCGTCCTCGGCAGCGCCCACGGGTTCGTCCTGGAGCCGCCGGAGAACGAAACGGGCGAGTTCCTCCAGCGCCTTGCCCATGCCCGCCGCCGTCTCCGTGGTGGGCAACAGGAACAGCCGCGCGTCGTGGTACTCGCGGTATGCGTCCACCGCCGGGTTGTCCTCGTGCATGGCCGTCACGCACACGCGCTCCAGTTCGGCCGCGACCATGTGGCCGATCTCGACGCAGGCGAGGCCATAGCGCCCGGCGTTGAACGCGGGTCCGAGCACCACGACGTCCGCCTCGGCCGCCGCGATCTCCCGCAGAAGCGCCGCCCGCGCCTCCTCCGGCTGTTCGTGGAAGTGGTTGTCGCCGAAGTAGATGGTGGGCGCCACCTCCGCCCGACCCTCCAGCAGCCGCTGCAGGCCGCGCGACGGCCCCGCGAGGGTGTCGAGGGTGCCGGCGGCGACGTCCGCCTTCTCCTCCCCGCCGATACCGGCGAAGAACTGGTTCACGACGTGTGCCACGCGCTTCATGTTCGCCTCCTTGCCATTGACCCATTGGCTGACTGGGCCTCACGGCTCACGGTAGCGAAGAGGGGTACGCCGCGCAAGAGCGCGTCCGGCGCGTTTTGACACGTCTTGATCGTCGCCCTATAAGGGAAACCCCTTTGAGGTCGCGGCGTGTGTCCGTGGCAATGAGGCCGGGGTCCGCATTGAGTCGCCGTTTTGTTGGAAGGAAGGGTTTGCCGCGCAAAACCATGAAGCGGCGCCGGACCATATCCATGGCCGTGGTCGCCGGGTTCGTTGCGGTCCTGTCTGTTGGCGAGGGCTTGGGGCCACGCGCCGCGGGAGGTGAATCGCCGCCGACTCCGACAGGGCCCACGGCCCCGTCCGCCGTCCCGCCGAGACGCGTTCCCGCGTTGCCGCTGCAACGCCCGTCGGATGCGCTGAACCCTCCCACCATCCATGATGGCGTGTCATTGCACGTGAACCCGGGCGTTGTACCCGCGCCGGGATCCCTGGCCGTCGTGGGCGAGCATGGAAACGTCCGGCTGGCGTACGGCCGTGTCGCCGACGGCGTGGGCGCGCGCAAGCTGATCGAATATCTATCGATCGAAGCCGAGGAGACTTCCGGCATCCGCAAGCCGCGCCGAGCGAGGATGACCGTCCGGGTGGTCGAAGGAGCGACCTCCGAGTTGGTCGATCAGACGGTACGCGCGGTGCAGTGGATCAACGCGGCACTGCCGCGGGAACACCGGTTGCGGTTCGACGACGTTCTCGTCCCGATGGAGGCGGCCGAAGGCTTCGGCACGTTGGAGTGCGAGAGTGTCCCGTGCGAACGGCCTGCCGTACCCAACGGGGAGATCTTCGTCCGATTCGCGCCCGCGGAAGTATGGTTGGGGGCCGAACGCGCGGCGAAGACCCCGCATGTTTCGGGACAGGGCGAGTTCGACGGCTGGGTCTTGAGACGCGCCACGGGTGAGCCGCGTCGCTCCCATTGGACGGGCCAAGTGTGGGTGGACCCCGCGCGCGCCACCGGCGAAGGCCGTCTTCACGTCCTGGTGCACGAGATGCTGCACGTGCTCGGGCGCCAGCACGCCGACCCGGATCGGTTCCCCCGATCGGTCATGCGTCCGGTGTACGGACCGGTGAGGCCGGGCGAGATACTCGATCCGCTGGACCGCGAGGTCCTTCTCGCCGTCCACGGAAGGCTCGCGCCCGGCGCGACGCCCGGCGACATCGCCCGCGCCCTGGAGTCCTGGGAGGACACCTCGACGCACGTCCTGGGCGAGTTCGACGCGGCGGGCGCGATGGTGGCATTCGGCGTCGGGCTCCGGAACGGCTTGGCCCGGCCATGGGTTCGCGGTCCCGCGGCGCGCGCCGACCTGGCGAGAGCCCCATCCCGATCGGGGAGTCTCGCTTGGTCCGGTCGCGTCCTTGGGTTCACGCCGGACGGCGCGACTGTCGCCGGTGTGGCCGACCTCACGATTCGATTCGACACGCGCGCCGGTACGCTCCGGCTGACGGCGATGGAGTCCTGGTCCGGCGGGCAGCCGCCCGGGCCAATGGGTAGCGGTACGCACTGGGGCGAGGGCGACCTGGTTTACGATGTCGTCCTACGAGGAAACAGCCTCGTTCGCGCCGGCGGCGACGCCGGCCGGATCACCGCCGGTTTCTTCGGCGACTCCCACGAGGGTGTGGCCGGGGTGATTGAACGCAATGACCTCACGGCAAGCTTCGGTGGCGAGCGCTGAGGCGGCTCCGCGGAGGGGAGGCGGACAAGGTCCGTGAGTTCAACTACCGCGAGCATCACCTGCCGGGGCCGCGGCGGCAGCCGTACGGCTATTCTCCCAGGAAGTCGCCGACGAGCCGGTTGAACCGGTCCGCCTGGTCCCAAAAGGCCCAGTGGCCGCAGTGGTTGAAGACGTGAAGTTCCGCGTCCGGAAGGGCATCGAACAGTAGTACCCCCCTTTCCAGCGCCACGCCCCGGTCCGTGCTCCCGCTGGTGCTTCCGGCGTTCATCGGCGGCAGGAGTCGTAGGCGTCGGGTCGGGCAGGGTTTGGTTGACGAAAAAAGGGCGCTAAGTTATGGAAACGGCTTGCGCCGGGATGGTGGAATGGGTAGACACGCGGGACTTAAAATTCCGCGGGCGCAAGCCCGTGCCGGTTCAAGTCCGGCTCCCGGCACTACCGCTGCTGGTAGAGGATCTCCCCCGTGGCGGAGCAGTCGTAGCCGCCGAGGGACTCCATCGCTTCCCTGAACTCCTGCGATCCAAGCACCGCCAGCAGCGTGGCCCCCGCCTGGGATTCGTGGAATGACCGCAGTAGCAGCAGATCGTACTGCTCGTCGCCCACCGGGATGAAGTCCAGCCCGAGGGCCTCGGCCGCGGAGAGGATTCCCAGGCCGGTGTCCGCGAGGCCGCTGGCCACGGCCACCGCCACCGCCATGTGTGTGAACTCTTCGTGCTCGTACCCCTGGACCGCGGCCGGGTCCACGCCGAGCCGCGCCAGTTCGAAATCCAGCAGCACTCGGGTGCCCGAGCCGGGCTGGCGGTTGACGAAGTGGAGGTCCCGTCGACCCAGGTCGGCGATGCCCGACAGTCCATTGGGATTGCCGCGCGGCACGAGCAGTCCCTGACGCCGCTTGACGCAGTGCACGAGCACGACGGGCGCCTTGGGCAACACCCGCCGTATGTCCGGGACGTTGTAGGCACCGGTGTCGGGGTCCAGCAGGTGGGTGCCGGCCATGTGGGTCTCGCCGCGGCGAATCGCGTGCAGGCCGCCCAGGCTGCCGACGTTGGCGTCGGCGATCTTGAGGCGCGGGTCCCGGCGCTTGAGCTGGTCCTCCAGCACGCTGATGGAGAGGTCGTGGCTGCCGGTGCACAGGATGGTGTGCTCCACCTCGTCCGGCGAGCGCAGCAACTCCACGTCGACTTCCTCGCCGGCGTTGATCCCTTCCACCATTCCCGGTATGCGCAGGAATCCGTCGGCGCGCACCATGGTGCTGATGACCCCGGCGCCGCGCGCCAGCGGCACGGCCACGAGGCGTTCCTCCACCCGGCCCAGGGTCACGCGGACGAACTCCTCCAGGCCCAGCCGCGACGGAATCTTGCGCGGCGCCACGGCGCGGACCTTCGGAGGGGATGAGGCGCCCGCGGCCAGCAGCCGTGCGAGCGCGGGCTGGAGGATCTCTCGCGCGATGACGATGGCCGATACAGGATAACCGGGAATGCCGATGACGGGCTTGCCCGCGGCGACCCCCAGCACGGCCGGCTTTCCGGGCATGACTTCGATGCCGTGCACCAGAAGCTCGCCCGCGTCGTCGATGACCTCCGCGGTGAAGTCGTGCGCGCCGGCGGAGGAGCCGGCGATGAGCGCTACGAGGTGATGATCCTTCAACGCTTCGTCCAGGGCGTGTTTCAGGAGCGCGGGGTCGTCCGCGACAGGGGGAAGGGTCACCGGGGTGCCGCCGGACTCCGTCACCATGGCTCCCAGGACCGTGGAGTTGAAATCGATGATCTCGCCCGGCCGCGCCGAATCTCCCGGTTGCGTGATCTCGTCGCCCGTGGGGATGAGGGCCACCCGCGGGCGCGCCTTGACCCGCACCGTGGTATGGCCCGCCGCCAGGATGGCGCCAAGGTCGTAGGGCCGCAGCCGGTGGTTGCGCGGCAGCAGCAGCTCGGTGGCCACGACGTCCTCACCCACCAGGCGTACGTTCTGCCACGGGGTCGCCGCCTGATCGATGGACACGGCGGCGACGTCGGTCTCGCGCACGTTCTCGATCATGATCACCGCGTTGGCCCAGGACGGCAACGGCTGGCCGGTGTCCAGGTAGGCGAACCGGCCTTGCGGGTCTCCCTCGTCCGCGAGCAGCCGCAACTCCCGCGGCGTGAACTCCGTGGCTCCGAAGGTGTCTTCCGCGCGCACGCAGATGCCGTCCATGGCCGAGCCGTGGTAGTGCGGCGAGGACATCTTCGCGAAAACCGGCTCGGCGGTGACCCGGTGGAGGGCGTCGGCCACCGCCACCGTCTCGGCCTCCAGCAGGGTTGGGTCGACGCGGCTCAGGAAGAGAGAGCGCGCCTCCTCCAGCGGGGTCTTCTTGAGGTACCGTTTTCGCGCCATCGGTTGCCAACGCTTCTTATCGTATCAGAAAAGCAGTACCTCCACCTCCTCGCCCTGCTCCAGTCCCTCGCGGTTGAGGTCGATGCGCACCATGCCGTCGGCCTTGACCAGGGTGAAGATGGCGCCGGACTTGCTGGGCAGCGGTAGGGCGTACACCGTTTCGCCGCGGCTCGCGAGGGTGACGCGTACGTAATCCTCGCGGCCGGTCTGCGACGAAACGTTGGTGTCCATCACCGCCCGAACCGTGTTCCGTCCCGTGTGCGCGGCGGGCGTGCTCTCGCCGGACAGCGCGCGGATCAGCGGCGCGGCGAACAGGTCGAATATCACCAGCGCGGACACCGGGTAGCCGGGAAGTCCCAGTACGGACTTCCCCGCGGCGTGGGCATAGATGGTGGGTTTGCCCGGGCTTACGGAGATGCCGTGAAAGAAGATCAGCGAATCCGGCAACGATTGAATGACCTCCACCGCCATGTCCCGCGTGCCCATGGAACTGCCGCCCGAGAGCAGCACCAGGTCGCCCCAGCCAAGGCCTTCGGTCAGCGCGGCCCGCAACGCCGCCGGTTCGTCGGGCACCACGCCGAGATCGTTCATCGTGGCGCCGCACTCCGCGATGAGGCCGGCCAGCGAGTGCTGGTTGATGTTGCGCACCTGTCCGGGCCGGGGCTCCCGGTCCACCCCGACGATCTCGTCGCCCGTGGAGATGAGGGTCACCCGCGGTTTGCGGTACACCGGCACCGACGCGATGCCGATGCCGGTGAGCGCCCCGAGGTCATGGGCGCGCAGCCGCCTTCCGCGCGCGAACACGGGATCGCCCTTGCGGATGTCGTCGCCCACCTGGATGACGTTGAGCCAGGGGGAGGCGGCCCTGTGGATCTCCACGGACCCGTCGCCGGTCTCCTCGGTGTGCTCCACCATGACTACGGCGTCGCTCCCGGGTGGAAGCATGCCGCCGGTGGAGATGCGCACGGCCGCGCGCGCGCCCAGGCGGCGCGTGGCCTCCTCTCCCATCTCCACGGTTCCCGCGAGCCTGAGGTAGGCGGGCAGGGCGGGACTGGCGCCGAAGGTATCCCGCGCCATGACCGCGTAGCCGTCCATGCCGGCCCGGTTGAAGTGGGGGAGATCCACTTGCGAGTAGAGGTCTTCGGCCAGCACGCGGCCGCGCGCCTCGGTGGTGGGGACAGCCTCCGCTTCGACGGGGTCGACCTGGCACAATGCCGCCAACGCCTCCGCCGGCGTCACCACCCTGAAAAATGCCTTGTGAGCATTTGTCGTGGTCATTTTTCCAAACTCGGCGGGGCTGCCTCGGGCCCCGAGGCCTGAGGCATGCTCATGGCGAGTTGCGCGCCATGAATCAGCGCTGCGCCAGCGGCACGTTGCCGAACTTCTCGCGGATCTCGCCGGCGATGTGCTCCAGCGCCTCCTCCCGTGTGTCGTAGAGGCGCTTCAGCTTGCGCGGCGCGTGCTTGTTGATGGCGTAGGCGGTCATCAGCGGGACGGCGATGGTGCTGTCGACGTAGCAGACCACGGAGTCCGGCAGTTGGTCCGGGTCCACCTTGCCCCAGCTCACCGCCTCGGCCGGCGTCGCCCCGGAGAGGCCGCCGGTGTCGACGCGCGCGTCGGTGACCTGGATGAAGTAGTCGAAGCCCTTTTCCTCCAGCCCCAACACCTCCTGGATGTGCGGCTCGGTCTGGAGCAGGAAGTTCTTGGGCGAGCCGCCGCCGAGGATGACCGCGGCGCTGCGTCCGCCGCGCCGCTTGGCCTCGAGCACCAGGGCGGCGGATTCGTTGACGTCGCGCGACACGTCGAAGCGCAGGCCGTTGCCCTTGAGTGCGAGGGCGGCGACGTTCATGCCGATGGAGCTGTCCCCGGGCGAGGAGGTGTATACCGGCACGCCGCTCCGGTAGGCGGCGGCCAAGAGCGAGCGCCGCTCCAGCCCCAGGATCTTCTCGCGCTCGTCGAGATAGCGGCCCACGCGGTAATGCATCTCCGCGGTCCCCATCTCCTTCTGGAACTCGGGCGCCTTGAGGATCTCGCGGAAGAAGTCGTCGGTGGAGATGAGCACGTCGTAGTCGAAGAAGATGTCGTAGATGCGCACGACGCCTTGTTCCCGCAGGTCCACGTCGTCGGCCTCGAAGGTGCCCCGGTGCATGGACAGGCCGATGGCGAAGTGGGTGTCGTGATAGAGGTTCGCGCCGGTGCTGACGATCCAGTCGACGAAGCCGTGCTCGATGAGCGGGATGAAGGCGGTCATGCCGAGCCCCGCCGGCGTCAGCGCCCCGGTGATGCTGAGTCCCACGGTCACGTCGTCCGCGAGGATCTTCTCGGTGAAGAGCTGACAGGCCTCTCGCAGACGCCCGCTGTTGTAGGAGACGAAGTTGTCGTCGATGAGATCGACGATGCTCGTGCCGGCGTCGATGGGCTTGGGGTCGATCTTCCGCCCCGAAAGGAGGGATGGCTTGCTCATGGCTTCATCGCAGAGTTTTCGTCAGCTCGGTCGTGCCGCCGTGACGGCACCCTACGGGACACGACACTAGTACCCCGCTTCGCGCGCTGCCTGGAGCTTGCCCTGCCGGATTTGCAGGTATGCGTTCCGCGCCGAGCTGTAGGGGTCGATGCTGCGTTCCAGCTCCTCGAACACCTTGTTGTTGAGGGCGCGATTGTTCACGATGTCAACGCCCCGGACGGACAGGGGCACATAGTAGGGAGCGAAATATCCCAGAGGATTCATCAACGAGTCCGCCGCCATGCCTACGCCGTCCCGGAACGTGGTGGGAGGCAGAAGCGGCAAGACGAGATAGGCGCCGTGGCTGATCCCGTATACGCCCAACGTGATGCCCATGTCCTGATCGCTGGGTTCCAGGCCCAGTTTGGTGGCCATGTCGAAGATGCCGGCGATGCCCACGGTGCTGTTGATGAGGAACCGGGCCAGCTCCCGGCTGGCGCTGACCGGTCTGCCTTGAAGGGTATTGTTGACGACCTTCCGAACCACGTCGAGGTTGTTGATGGCCCTGCGGACGCCGTCCTGTGCGGGCGTGGGCAGGATGCTGCCATAGGTCAGCGCAACGGGCTTCAACACGAAATGGTCGAAAGCGCTGTTGAACGCGAACATCTTCTCGTTGAACCATTCGATCCGGTCGTAGTGCTGGTCGCGCGTGCTCAATTCCTTGACAGCGGGCGCGTCCTCCTGGCCGGCGGCGGATCCTCCCTGAGAAGCCGCGGGTTGGGCCAGGCTCAGTTGGAGAAGAAGGAGCAAGAGAAGGGGGAAATGCAGTTTTCGCATGAGTGTATGGAGTCGCCGAGGTTCCCCAAGAATACCACTGAGGCCTTTGAAAGCAACCCGCGGTACGAACGTCCGGCGGTTTGTAAACGACCTATTGATGGGATACCTTGTTTTCTGGTTTGAGTGCGACACGACGAGGGGAAGACGAGACCGTGGAGAAGCCGAACATCGTGCTGGGCGTTACCGGGGGCATCGCCTGCTACAAGGCGCTGGAACTGGTCCGTCTGCTGGTGCAGGATTCCTGCACCGTCCGGGTCGTCATGACTCGGGGGGCCGCCGAGTTCGTCACGCCGCTGAGCTTCCAGACCCTCTCGGGCGCCCCCGTGGCCACGGACCTCTTCAGCCTGACCCAGGAATCCGAGATCGGCCACATCAACCTGGCGGACAGCGCCGACCTGATGGTGATCGCTCCCGCCACCGCCAACATCGTCGGCAAGCTCGCCGCGGGCATCGCCGACGACCTCCTCACCACCGTGGTCCTTGCCACCCAGGCGCCCGTGCTGGTGGTGCCGTCGATGAACGTGCACATGCTGGCGCACCCCTTGGTTCAGGCCAATCTGGCGAAGCTGCGCGACGCAGGCTACCATGTCTTGGAGTCCGCCTCCGGCTCGCTGGCGTGCGGCTACGAGGGCAAGGGCCGGCTTCCGGAGCCCCCGGCCATCGTCGAGGAGATCCGTGCGCTGCTCCGGCCCAAGGACCTTTCGGGCGAGCACATCCTGATCACCGCGGGCCCGAGCCGGGAGCCTCTGGACCCGGTGCGCTACCTCTCCAACCGCTCGTCGGGGAAGATGGGTTACGCGCTGGCCCGGGCCGCGGCCCGACGCGGCGCCCAGGTGACGCTGGTAAGCGGCCCCACGGCGCTGGCTCCGCCCACCGGCGTGAAGACCGTGCCGGTGGTCACGGCCGAAGAGATGCATCAGGCCGTGTTGGCGGAGTTCGAAACCACCACCGCGGTCTTTATGGCGGCGGCGGTGGCCGACTACCGGCCGCGGGCGACATCGGCCCGGAAGATGAAGCGCGGTGACGGCTCCCTGAGCGTGGAGTTCGTCCCCAATCCGGATATCGTGGCCGAGCTGGCCGCTCGCAAGCGTCACCAAGTGGTAGTGGGTTTTGCCGCCGAGACCGAGTCCCTGATGGACAACGCCCGCGCCAAGCTGGACAAGAAGAATCTCGATCTGCTGGTGGCCAACGACGTGACCCAGGAGGGCAGCGGTTTCGACGTGGACACCAACGTGGTCACGCTGCTCGACCGCGACGGCAGCGCCACCCCGCTCCCGCTCATGAGCAAGGACGCCGTCGCCGACCGCATCTACGACTGGTACCTCCAGTACAAGAAACAAACCCCGCGGCGCATCAAGAGCTCGTCCCGACGCCGTACGGCGTGAAGCGAGGACACGCTTGCCGTTGTTCCCACGCCGACGGGAACTCCAAGGCTACCCCTTCCAAACGAACGCCGGCCCTTCGCTGCGTACCGCGGCCTCGGTCTCGCCGCAGCGCGTGCAGCGGCGCAGGGACTCGTCGGCGGCCATGGCCGCATAAGCCCGTTGCACCGAGTCCGCCGGGTCGTTGAAGTGTACGGTGGTCTCGTAGAGGGTGTGGGTGCAGTTGCCGCACACCCAGATAAAGTGGTCGTCCTCGCCGGGTTGGCGCACCCGTTCCACCACGAGGGTCCAGGAGCCGTCGCGCCGGCGCGGCGAATGAGGCACAAAGCGCGGCAGCAGGAACATCTCGCCTTCCTGGAGCACCGCGACCTCGGGTTGGTGGTCCGCGGTCAGGTAGTGAAGGTTCAGCTCGCCCTCGAGCTGGTAGAACATCTCGTCGCCCGGATTGATGTGGAAGTCGGTTCGGTCATTGGGACCGCGGGTAACGAAGATGATGAAGTCCGAGTCTTCCCAGATCACCCGGCGCCGGCCCCAGTCGCCCCGGTTCTCGTCGATCCATTGCTTGAGATTGAAGCGGGTGAGGTGTGGGAACATGTGGTCTCCTTTCAGGGACGGGGGTCTCTATCGTCGGGTCCGCGGCCGCTGCTGAACCCGAGAGACTCCCGCGTCAGCGCCACGAATGCCGCGGCTTCCATCCGAGGATCTCTTTCGCCTTGGCGTTGGTGAAGACGCTCTCCGCTCCGGTGAGCGCGCTCGCGCGGTCGCCGATGGCGGGGTTGATGCGCGGCAGAACGTTGCACAGGGGCTCCGTCACGGTGCTGTCGTCGGCCACCACGAACATCACCGTGCCGCCGGCCACGGGCCGCTCCACCGCCAGCCGGAAGGCCACGGCCAGGTCGCGCACGTCGATGTAGCTGTACTCGCGCCACTCGCCGGCCTCGCGCCCGCCGGCGCGGCGGATCTCCTCCAGCGCCTCCGGGGTCACCACGCCGCTGGGACGGATCACCACCGTCTCCACGCCCTTGCGCGCGTAGGAGTGGGCGATGGTCTCGCCTACCTGCTTCGACAGGCCGTAGGCGTCGATGGGCCGGCACGGGTGCTCCTCGTCGATGGGCAGGTAGTCGGGCATGAACGCCCCTTCGCTGTAGGCCCATCCCACGGCGGCGTTGCTGCTGGTGGAGACCACCCGCGGGATGCCCAGCCGGAACGCCGCGTGGTGCGCGTTGAACGTGCCGGTCACGTTGGTCTCGAAGACCACGCCGGTGGGGGCGACGTGGGGATTGTGGATCGCGGCCAAGTGGATGATGGCGTCGGACCCCGCGGCCGCTTCCATCATCTGGCCCAGGTCCTGCACCTCGCCCACCAGGTACCTGGCGCCGCCACCGTCCCGCGGCCCGGGCAGGCGGTCCAGCACCGTCACTTCGTGCCCGCCGCGCAACAACTCGTCCACGACGTGCTCGCCGACCTTGCCCAAGCCCCCGGTCACCAAAGTTCTCACGTTGAACCTCCTGAACGCGTTTCCGTGCGGGATACGGTGCCCCGATGTCGTCCCGGCCACGCCGCCTCTTGCCGCCGAGTGCCGCCTCCGCCAAGGTGGTAGCACCGGGCGGCGTTTCCCGTCAAGAAATGGCGAATTTTGCGGCAAACTGCTTTGACAGCCGTGTTGGGAGACGATAAAAGCAGGGAACTTCCGTTTGCGGGGGTGTCAGACACGGGTCCGGGATGGGCCAGGGAGGCAGGATGCAGAGCTTGGTGCGTCTCGACTTGCCCATTCGTACCGATCGTTTCAGCCCTGTGCACGGTGAGCACCTGTCGCGGGACCGTACGGGCTCCGGTATATCAAATAGTTATGAGTGATTCCCGAGGTCGTTACATCGTCGGCGTCGACATCGGCGGCACTCTGGGACGACAAGCTTCCGGGCTTTGGCGTCAGGGTCTATCCGTCGGGGTCGAAGATCTATGTCGTGCAGACGCGGATGAAGGGGCGGTCGCGGCGGGTGACGATCGGGCGCCACGGAGTGATCTCCGCGGACCGGGCGCGGCGTCAGGCGGCCGAGACCATCGCCCGCATCAAGAGCGGCGGGGAGCCGACGCAGACGGCTCCGGGTGCGCTGACCGTGGCCGAGCTGGCCGCGCGCTATCTCGAGGAGCACGTCGAGGTGCGGTGCAAGCCGAACACCCGGAAGATGTACAAGAGCGTCGTGGAGCGCTTCATCCTGCCCCCTACGGTCATGTTGCGGTGGAGGAGGTGGAGCAGCAGCACATCTCGAAGCTGTATCTGGACCTGCGCGACATTCCGTATCAGGCGAACCGGGCGCTGGAGATCGGGTGCAAGCTGTTCAACCTGGCTTTTTCATGCCGGGAGATGGGCGGGTGGGCAGCCGGCAAACTATTGGCAAACAGTTTGATTCGAACGGGAGGGTCGGGCACGGAACCGGGGAGGGTGTGCCAGCGGCCGACTAGGGCCTGTTAACACTATCGTAGGGCCTCGATGATGAGCGAGAAGAGTATGAAGCCGAGGAAGATGACGTCGAGCTTCTCGAAGCGGGAGAAGATGCGCCGGAATCCCTTCAGACGACGAAACAACCATTCGATTTCATTGCGTCGCTTGTACATGTGGCGATCATACACCCATGGGTCGAGTCGCGTGGACAACGGCGGCACCACGGGAGTGAACCCTAGAGCCAGAGCCAACTGGCGCGTCTCGTTACCTTCGTACGCACGGTCCATGATCAGCGAGGGACTGTCATGCTGCTGACCAAGGCGATTCAGCCGCTTCCGTCCTTCTGGGGCGTCGTGGGCCTGTCCAGGGGAGAGAGCGAAGGTGATAGCCGTTCGAGCATCCGCGGCAACCATATGAATCTTGGTGGTCCAGCCTACTCGGGATTTGCCGATGGCTTGGGGGCGTTTTTTTTTGACGCCCCCGTCCCGTCGGGATGGACCTTGACGATGGTGCTGTCTATCGACACCGCCTCGATCTTGATGCGCACCATTTGCTCCCTTTGGAGTTGCTCGAAGACCTGGTCCAGAGGCGTAACTCTCCACGCACGCATCTCTGGTACCGGCTAAGCGGACAAACTGCCCGTGACAATTGGTACGCCGATACGATGTTCCTCCCGTTCACCGGCAACCCCGTAGCGATATGCTTCTGTCAACAGTCTGAACGCGTCGAACGCTCTCGACGCCTCTTAGTCACGTGCCCCACCGGGACGTACCCCTGCCCGCCGGAACCGAACCCGAACCTATCTCGGGCATCGACGCGAAGTACGCGCCCTAGGCCGGAATTCAGCAGCCGGGTTTTGCCTCCCCTCCACCGCTTCGGAACGCGCCTTGTTCGGAGCCCACTGCACGCTTGGCATTCATCATAGACGTATCCTAGCTTTTTGATAATGTTCACGCGCTGGAAGTTCTTGGAAGCGCCGTGTTCCTGCTAGAAGAGATTCGACGTTGCATCAAGAATCTTGTTGACGATAACAACGCCTGGAACGCGAAACGAAGCCGATTGACGAGCGAGGCCGAAATCGCGGGGTCCGACTTGCGGTATGAACGGGTCTCACCGCCGCCCTCGCCGGTTTCCCGCCGCTTGCCGTGCGCGCGGCCGGTCCCTGATTGCCGGCCGGCCCTCAGCCGTCGTCGGGCCTTGCCATGCGGTAACCGACGCCGCGCAGGTTGAATATCCAGGTCGGCTTCTGGGCGTCCTCGCCGAGCTTGGCGCGGAGCTTCTTGACCATGTTGCGCACCAGGTCGACGTTGCCCGCCTGCGCGCTCCACACCTGGCGCAGCAGGGCATCGAAGGTTACCGCCCGCCCCGCGTTGAGGGAGAGCACG